>DATCXS010000025.1:0-10529 GCA_036565645.1 Mucilaginibacter sp. | reverse complement strand
ATTGCCGTCAAGCACCCGCGAATATGGCCGCGCTAACCTGCAATACATTAAAGAGGGAAATCCGCTATTCAGAGGGGTTTCTTCAGGTTCGCAGGTATGGATGTCGCATGGAGACACTATAGCTACACTGGCCAGCAACTTTGAGATCATAGCCAGTACCGACAGCGTGCATGTTGCCGCTTACCAGGTTACCGGCACCCAAACTTACGGCATACAATTTCACCCCGAGGTTACCCATAGTTTAGACGGCAAGCAATTGCTCGAAAACTTTTTGGTTGATATATGCGGCTGCTCGCAAAACTGGACCGCCGACTCGTTTGTTGAAACTACCATTGCATCGCTGCGCCAAAAACTGGGCGATGATAAAGTGGTTTTGGGCCTTTCGGGCGGGGTTGATTCGTCGGTTGCAGCTGTATTGCTGCATCATGCCATCGGCAAAAACCTGTATTGTATTTTTGTTGACAACGGCCTGCTGCGCAAGGACGAATACGAGTCTGTGTTAGACTCCTACAAACACATGGGCCTTAACGTTCGCGGTATTAATGCCAAACAACGTTTCTACGATGCACTGGCGGGATTATCAGATCCGGAGAAAAAGCGTAAAGCCATTGGCCGCGTATTTATCGAGGTATTTGACGATGCTGCGCACGAGGTGCAGGATGTTAAATGGCTGGGGCAAGGCACCATCTATCCCGACGTTATTGAATCGGTATCTGTCAAAGGACCATCGGCTACCATTAAATCGCATCATAACGTAGGTGGTTTGCCTGATTTTATGAAGCTGAAAGTTATTGAGCCATTAAATACACTATTTAAAGACGAAGTGCGCCGTGTGGGGAAAGCCCTGCATATTTCTGACAATATTTTAGGCCGCCACCCATTCCCAGGACCGGGGCTGGCTATCAGGATATTAGGCGAGGTTACGCCCGAAAAAGTTACTATTTTACAAGAAGCTGACGCTATTTATATCAACAATTTGCGTAGTGCCGGTGTTTATGATAAGGTATGGCAGGCCGGTACTATATTTTTACCGGTACAGTCGGTAGGCGTTATGGGCGATGAGCGTACTTACGAGAATGTGGTTTGCCTGCGTGCAGTTGAGTCGGTTGACGGCATGACTGCAGATTGGTGCCATTTACCTTATGACCTGCTGGCCAAGATCTCTAACGAGATCATCAACAATGTAAAAGGGATAAACCGGGTAGTATATGATATCAGTTCGAAACCACCTGCCACCATTGAGTGGGAATAAGTGGTTAATATTTTTAGGGATAGCTTTGTTAGCGGTCGCCTGTTCGCCAAAAGTGCGGCCGGTAGTGACACCCCCTAAAATCCAAACTGAGAAACCTGCAACTAAACCTGCGCCGCCAAAACCCAAACCGGTACCGGCAAGGCAATCAAGCATTGCCCTGTTGCTGCCTTTTGGATTGGACCATTTAAACCCGGGCGAAAATTATACCAATACAACCCTGAAACAGGCCAATATCGCGCTGGATTATTACCAGGGCTTTAAGCTGGCGCTCGACTCGCTCACCTCGTTTGGCTACAACTATAAGCTGCGCGTTTTTGATACCCAGGGTTTAACTACCCTGTCGCACAAATTGGCCTTTAATCCAAATATCTGGGGCAGCGACCTGATTGTAGGCCCTATTTTCCCGGACGATATGAAAGCTTTCGCACAGGCATTAAGCGGGCCGCGCAAACCCATAGTTTCGCCATTGTCGCCGGCTGCGCCGTCAAACATCGGCAACCAAAACCTGGTTACCATTATACCTCCGCTGTCAGAACATGCCGCCACTGCTGCTAAATACATTCAGAGCCGTTTACAGCCGCAAAAGGTGTTTGTGTTAAAGTCCGGCTACTCGGAGGAGAACGATTACATCACACCATTTAAAAATACTATCGACAGTGTGGGCAAACACCGCATCAAGGTTATTCAAACCACTGTAGTAAGGGGCCAGCTGGATGCACTTATACCGCAATTGTCAGCATCCGGCCCAAATATTTTTGTTATGCCATCCACCAATCAGGCATTTATTACTGTTACCATGCACTCGCTGGATACCCTGGCTAAGCATTATCCTGTCGTGCTGTTTGGCCATCCAAGCTGGGAAAAATACAGCTTTTTACACAGCGACATTTTGCAGCGATTACGGACGCATATTACATCGGCCGATAAAGTGGATTACAAGGCGGCGGCTACGGTTGACTTTATGGCCCGGTACCGCAAAAATTTCCGTAGCGAAGCCAGCGAATACGCTATTAAAGGTTTTGATGAAGGGATGTACTTTGGTAAGCTATTGGGCGAAAACAATGGCAATATCAAAAATATGACCAGGGTAGATTTTGACGGCATTCATAACAAATTCCATTTGGTGAAGCGGGCGGGCGTTGGTTATGTGAACACGCACGTTAATGTAATGGATTATCGCTATTACGAATTGAGGAAGGTAGAATGAAGGCCGTTAACCAGCTAAAAACATTTCAGCGCATTTTGACCGAATACCCGGCCGAGACACCATTAAACAAATTTTTACCGGGCTTTTATCGCCAAAACAAACAAATGGGCTCGACCGACCGCAAGGTGGCCAGCCGTTTAGTATATAATTATTTCAGGATGGGCAATGCCCTGGCTAATCGCCCGCCCGATGAGCGCCTGCTGGTAGCCGAGTTCCTGTGCAACACGCAGACCAATTCCTTTCTGCAGCATTTTAAGCCCGACTGGGCGGCTTGCCTGGCCTTCCCTATCAACGAAAAAATTGACCTGATACAAAAGACTTATGCTGACTTTAAGCTGGACGATGTTTTTCCGTGGGCAGACAAGATTTCAGGCGACATTGATAAGGATGCTTTTCTGAAGTCATTTTTTGTACAGCCTGATCTGTTTATCCATGTCCACAATGGCTATGACCACCTGGTTAAAACCGAGCTTAACAAAGCACAGATAGCTTTTAAGGATGAAGGTGATGGCTGCTTTTCATTACCCAATGGGACAAAACTCGAGCACATCTTCCCTACCCAGCATTGGTTTGAGGTGCAGGACCATTCGTCGCAGCAAACTGCTAAATATTTTAAACCACAAAAGTGGGATGCCTGGTGGGACGCCTGCGCGGCAAGCGGCGGAAAGTCATTACTACTGCATGAACAAGAACCCGATATTAAACTGGTGGTATCTGATATCCGCGAGTCTATTCTGGCTAATTTAGACGAACGTTTCCGCTCTGCGGGATTAATGAAATATCAGCGCAAGCAACTGGACCTTACCCAAAATGTGGACCAGGTATTGCATGATTATGCCTTCGACGGAATTATCCTCGACGCGCCATGCAGCGGCTCGGGCACCTGGGGCCGTACGCCCGAAATGATCTCGCAGTTTGAAACCCCAAAGATCGACTTTTTCCAGCGCCTGCAAAAAACCATCGCCGCCAACGTCATCAAATTCCTGAAACCCGGCAAACCGCTCATTTATATTACCTGCTCTGTTTTTAAAGCAGAGAACGAAGATGTGGTGAATTACCTGACCAAAGAATGCGGTTTAAAGCTGGAAAGCATTGAAGTACTTAAAGGCTACAGACACAAGGCGGATAGTATGTTTGTGGCCCGGCTAAGCCCCCCGGCGCAGATCTAAAAATTAAGGTTTATAGTATTGTTTGTCATGTTTTTGAAGGGGAGTTTTTGAAACGCCTGATAGCTTCGTCGATTGTCATGAACGAAATAAAATCATAGTCATTTCACCTTCAGAGGCCGCTGGTTTATAATTCAACATGACTCCCTTTTTTTGAAACCGGCAAATCAACCCGCCTCAGCCAACTTCTCTTTATCCAATATCTCCAGCAATGCTTTCTCAGCCACACTTAACTCGGCTGCTTTAACGTCTTTATCTTCGTCAAGTTCTTTAATGTAACTAAACAACCGGCCCTCCTCATAGCTTTTAATAATGGTGGGATGCACGTAATATTTCTTGCAGACTGTTCGGGTATTGCCCAGATTGATGGCAACCTCGTCCAGCACACTAACTATTTTCTTTTTGCATTCGGCAACCGTTTCAAACTCGCCGGCTTCTTTAAAAGCATAGAGGGCGCTGACACTGCCTGCCCAGGTCCTGAAATCTTTAGCGGTAAAATCCTCGCCGGTGATGTTTTTTAAATAAGTGTTAATATCGCCCGAACCTATTGAACAGCGCTTACCCTCATGATCATAAAATTGAAAAAGCTCTTTGCCGGGGATATCGCGGCATTGCTTAACCAACCTTGCCAGTTTGCGGCTTTGCAGCGCGACTTTATGGAACACGCCTTTTTTACCCTTAAACTCAAATTTGAGATTGGTACCTTCTATTTTCACATGCCGGTCTTGCAATGTGGTCAAACCAAAAGAGCCGTATAATTTTTTGTACGACTCGTTCCCTACCCTGATGCTGGTCAGCTCCATGAGCCTTACTACCAGGGCCACTACCTTTTCGTGGTCAAGATCACGACGAGCCAGGTCCCTGTCAACCTGTTCGCGAATGGCAGGCAAATGTGCGGCAAAACTTTGCAGGCGATGATATTTGGATTGATTGCGAATGCGGTTCCACCCGGCATGATAGCGGTATTGCTTGCGACCGGCAGCATCCGTACCGGTAAATTGCAGGTGCCCGTTTTCATAGGGCGATATCCAGACGTTAGTATATGCAGGCGGTATCACCAGTTTATTAAAGCGATGGATAAGCTCTTTATCTTTAACGGCCTTCCCATCGGGGTCAATATATGCCCAGCCGCTGCCCGACTCTTTGCGGCTGTATCCGGGCGTTGAGTCGGCCACATAACGCAGCCCCACCGCCTTTGCAGTAACCTTTGGATCGCGGCCAATTTTTTCGAGCTTTTTTAGCAGTCTGTTCATCGCTGTAATAACGGTTATGCGGGCTATTGGTTTGGGTGATTATTTCGCGGCGGGGACTCACCCCGACATAGACCAGGTGGGCCCCCGCGTTAAGGATTGCAGCGGATACCGGCCCCGAGCCTAAGGCCCTGAAGGCGTATGAGCGAAAAGCCTGGCCCGAAGGGAACGCACCTATTTAGAAATCAGAGATCAGAGAGAGCCACTTTCGTAATAGTGTTCTGCTAAACTTTAGATAATTTACCAAACCAAACATATTAATGAACCATTGAATCAATCGACCCTTTTTACCATCCTCTGACCATTTTATTTAAACACAATGCCCAATTTTATACTTTTACTTACAACAAACCAATCAAGCTTATGAAATACAATTTTTTAGGGAATACCGGCGTGCTGGTATCCGAGATCTGTTTTGGTACCATGACCTTTGGCGGCAGCGAAGAAGGCATTTGGGGTAACATTGGCCGCGTACAGCAAGATGAAGTGAACCAGATGATGAGAACGGTTGTTGATGCCGGAATTAACTTTATTGATACCGCCAATGTTTATTCGTTTGGTAAATCGGAGCAGCTGTTGGGTCAGTCAATTATCGACCTGGGGCTTAACCGGAATAACCTGGTAATTGCCACCAAAGTACGCGGACGCATGAGTGCAGATGTGAACGATGTGGGCCTGAGCCGGTTTAATATTTTTCAATCTGTTGATGCCAGCTTGAAACGTTTGCAGTTAGATCATATCGATTTGTTGTATGTACATGGCGTGGATCTTTTCACCCCGGTTGAAGAAACCGTACGTGCTTTGAATGATGTTGTCCTGACCGGCAAAGTACGCTACGTAGCTATTTGTAACTGGCCCGCCTGGATGGTGATGAAAGCGCTGGGCATTGCCGAAAAACACAGTTGGAACAAGTTTGTCGGCTTGCAATACTACTATTCGGTAGCAGGCAGGGATATTGAGCGCGAGATTGTACCGCTGGCGCAAGATCAAAACCTGGCTATTTTTCCGTGGAGTCCGCTCGCCGGTGGTTTCCTGTCGGGAAAATATACCCGCAACAATCAAAGTGTAAACGATGCACGCCGGGAAAAATTTGATTTCCCGCCGGGAAATAAAGAAAAGGCATACGATATTATTGATGTTTTGGGCGATATCAGTAAAGCGCACAACGTATCTGTAGCACGGGTAGCCCTGGCTTGGGTGCGCCTGCAAAAAGGTATAACCAGCACTATTATTGGTGCTAAGAATATCGATCAGTTAAATGACAATCTGAAATCGACAGAGATCACTTTATCTGCCGATGAATTAAAACGAATTGATGAAGCAAGCGCGTTACCAAAAGAATATCCCGGCTGGATGGTAGAAAGGCAAATGAGCGACAGGTTAGTTAAATAGTTCATTGGTATCATTGGTTCATTAGCGAACATGACACGATGATTAATTTTGATAGAAGACGCAATATATTGCGTCTTTTTTTTGCCCGGATTCTGGAAGGCGAAAAATATTTTTATGATTTTTATTGACTGAGATATCCCCCGGGTGTTTCACATTAACTGAACACCAATATAGCAAACCAATGACACTAATGAACTAATGAACCGATAACCGAAACAACATGCTCCACCTGCCCGGGGTGCACATCCAGGTGCAGCACAAAACGGATGCGGTGTTTGCCGGTTGACATAGCCTGGATGCCTTGAGCAGCCAGTTTACCGAGTATCACATCAGCAGGTTCAACAGTGTCGAACAAAATAATGTTGGTTTCGACAGGCAAAACACCGGCTACTGCCGATGACGCTGACAATGCCCCGGCAATGATACGGGCATGGGCATGGTCTATATTCAATCGCTCTACATGGTGGTCTAACGCGTAAATACCCGCCGCTGCCAGAAACCCTGCCTGGCGCATACCACCACCCAACACCTTACGGATACGGCGTGCATACTTGATCGTTTCCTTGTCCGCCAATAAAACCGAACCCACCGGGGCACCCAAACCTTTGGACAAACAAACCGATATACCGTTGAAATATTTGCCGTAATCGGCCGCCTTATCGCCGGTATATGTCAAGGCATTGAATATGCGGGCGCCGTCAAGATGCAGTTTTAGACCGCGCTGTTGGCAAAGCGCTGCAATGGGTTTGATCTGGTCCAGCGTATAGCAGGCCCCGCCCCCTTTGTTTACCGTGTTCTCCAACACCACCAGGCTGGTACGCGGGTAATGCACGTTCTCGGCATTGATCTCGGGTTCTATCATCTCAGCCGTCAATATACCGCGATAGCCGTTCAGCAGCCTGGTTGACACTGCCGAGTTAAACGCTATACCACCGCCCTCATAGCGGTAAACATGCGCCGTTTGATCGGCAATCAGTTCGTCGAGAGGCTGCGTAAAGCACTTAATAGCAATTTGATTAGTCATGGTACCCGATGGGCAATAAATACCGGCCTCCATACCAAACAGGGCTGCAGCCTTCTCCTCGAGTGCGTTTATGGTTTCGTCCTCGCCAAATACGTCGTCTCCAACTTTAGCGCTGAACATGGCTTCCAGCATTCCGGGAGTAGGCTTGGTAACGGTGTCGCTGCGTAAATCAACAGTAATCATATTAAATATCTTAAAATTGCGTTATTTGTGTTTTATGTCTCTTATGCGTCCAATTTTAATCATTTTATGCTGTATGCTGTTATCTATAACAGCAAAATCACAATCATGGCAACCCGGCCACTTTTATGATATCAAAGGAACCAAAAATACCGGATTTATCCGAGTTGATCCACGCGGCAAAGGCCCGATAAAAGGCGAAGGGTTTATTGAATATAAAGAAGACGAAAAAGCAGAATCCATCAAACTAAGTGCCAGCGATCTGCGCTCATTTGTCGCCGGTCGTGATAGTTTTGTAGTAGCCGTAGCTCCTGCCGAAGGGTGGGCCAAATATGATCTGGATTTTGTACGTGTAGCGGTTGATGGCCCGTTGCGTTTATTTGAAGCCAAAGGTAGCGGCGGCAATGGCGGCAGCGGAATAGGCTTTAACCCGGGCGTTGGGGTTGGTATGGGCGGCGGTGGCGGCACAGGCGGCTTTGGCGGCGGACTTGGCGGCGGCATATCAATACCAATTGGTGGTGGCCGTCATGGTCGGGGTGGTAAAGCGGTGTACTATTATGGCGCAAATACCGCAAGTATGAAGCCCCTCACCAATCAGAACTTTATTGATGTGATGACCCAAATTATGGGCGATAAACCCGATGTGGTTGAAAAGATACAGGCCAAGAAATACAGCTTGCGTGATATGGATAAGCTGATAGCTTATTTTAACCAGGTACAAGCCGGACAAGGACAGTAAGCGCTTAGCTGATACTCACCAGCCAATCTTTGGTCTTTAATCGCTCATACTGTTGGTCGATCTTTGACTTTTCGGCTACGAAATCAGTAAAGAACAGTTCGTAAACTATTTTCACCCAGATCACAATTACCGGCCAGGCTTTCATTGAATATTTAGCAATATATGGTTCGCGAATAAACTTCGGGAAAGCATCGGTCAATCCTAATCCGGTTAATACCAGCACCAATACCAGGAAGATGATATTGGTTGTCGTGTAAGGTTTGTCTTGTATCAGCATCCATATAAATACACCCGTTACGGCAATAATATAGGTGGGATGCTCGGCCCCGGTGCTGAATATCACCACTAAAATCAACGCCGATGCCAGTACCTGGGCGCGATATTTAAATGATTTATACTGACTGAATCTGAGCAATGGCAACAAGAACAATAAGGCCCCCGCAACTAAAAACGGTGCATTGGGTACATTGATATTATGAGTAAGTCGCCTCACAACACCCATAACGCAAATATCCTGCGGCGAATCAAAATACGCATTCAACCCTACTTTACTATGCACCGCAACAAGCCATTGATGATATGAATTAATCATATAGCCCGGACTGTACAAAATAAGCGGGGCAATTAATAATACTACCGTCCAGATAGCTGTCCATAAAACAAATTTGCCTTTATTGCGCGAAAACAGGAAGAACGTCAGGCCTATAATTGGATACAGTTTTATTAAAAAGCCTAATACAATAAACAGCGTAGCCCATTGCTCCTTCCCTCGCTCAACCAGTATAAAACTGAGTAAGATCATAGCTGTTATCGCGGGGTTAAACTGCATGTAAAACACCGAGTTAGCATATTCTATGGCACAGAGCAACAATAGTTGATTCTTCTGCCGTACAGTAAAGGGCAATAAACAAATAGCCCATAAAATTGCAATCGCGTTAGCTAACTCCCACAACAAAAATCCCCAACCATGGGGCAGCAAAGCGGAAGGAGCTATGACAAGCGGAAAAACAGGTCCATAGTAATACAAATCGCCATATTCCTGGGGGTAGCTGGCATACAGATCTTTCTCCTGACGAGCATGAAAATACGAAGCTCTGAAAATTTTATAGTTGTTATCAATACCACGCGAATACTTAAACGCACAGGTATAAATAGCCACGGCAATGTACAACACCCAAAGCCATTGATGACCCGTTAAATAAAGGAATTTTTTGTTGCTCACGAGGTACAATTATACAATAATTCCAAAATATTAAATGCTATAATCCCTTTGCCGAAATGATATTACAAGGCGGGCCTGGCTTATCCGTATGATAATAACCATTTTCGATGAGTTTGGGGAAAGCATCGGTCGGCCCTGTCTTGTAATAGCCGGAAAAACCGGCAGTCTCATGAAGGTCATGGCTATTTCGCCAAATACAATCGCAACGACGTCTCCAGAAATGCAACGAACATGTTACAATATATAAATTCTTTAATGATATTTCAAGTAGCCGGATAAATTTTAAATGTTTTGTGCGATGACGAAACCACTGGCCCAGGCCCACTGGAAGTTATAACCACCTAACCATCCGGTTATATCCACACACTCGCCCCCAAAGAAAAGACCCGATACTTTTTTGGCTTCTAATGATTTTGAAGAAAGCTCATCGGTTGACACACCGCCACGCATTACTTCGGCTTTATCATAGCCTTTATTGCCCGCAGGCTTAACTTTAAAATGATGAATCAGGTTATCAACCGTTTCTAAATCGGCTTTGCTTAGCGAAGCAATGGTTTTTTCTACAGGCAAATAACCGCTTAAAGCCTCGGCAAATTTGCGGGTGTATAAACCCGATAAGTAATTTAATAAAGTCTTTTTACCATTGGCTTCCCGTTCGTGTTGTATTGATTGGATGATGCTCTGATTAGGCAATAAATCGATATAAATAAACTCGCCCGGCTGCCAGTAAGATGATATTTGCAAAATAGCCGGACCGCTTAATCCCCAGTGCGTAAATAAAATATTTTCCTCAAAACTGGCCCTGTCGTTCCAAACCCGGCAAAAGATGCTATTGCCTGACAACTGCTCATACCATTGCTGATCTTTACCCGTAATAGTCAGCGGCACCAGTGCGGGGGCAGTATCGACAATTTTCAACCCAAATTTACGGGCAACACGCAAGCCAAAATCAGTAGCACCCATTTTTGGTATGGGTAATCCACCTGCGGCAACAACTACTTTCGGGGTATACAGGTTAATGGCTTTGCCATTATTTTCATAGGTTACTACAAATCCACCTTCAACCTGTTCAATGCTTTTTACATCGGCTTCGGTTT
>DATCXS010000311.1:0-11824 GCA_036565645.1 Mucilaginibacter sp. | reverse complement strand
ATGCCGGTACTTACTTTAAAAAGAACGACTGGACAAGCCTGCTTTTTAACCTTGCCGACTACTACAAACAAAAACCCGAAGAAGCACAGGAATACGCCACACGGCTGACCGAAGGTATCCGCAAATACGAATCTATACCCTTTGTAACCACGCAGCCTAAATATAAAAAGGAGGATGTAGCAACTATCGTCAACAACTGGAAAAAGTATTTTGACCGTACCGAAGGGGGCATGGGCACCGCGCCTAAATTCCCGATGCCAAATAACTGGCAGTTTTTAATCCGCTATGCGCATTTGATGCAGGATGAGAACGTTGCCGGTTTGGCTAAACTTACCCTGCAAAAAATGGCCGAGGGCGGTATATACGATCATTTGGGTGGAGGCTTTGCGCGATATGCTGTCGACGGCTTGTGGCACGTGCCGCATTTTGAAAAGATGCTGTATGATAACGGCCAACTGATAAGCCTTTATGCCGAGGCTTATACCTGGCAGCCCAATGAACTGTACAGGCAAATCGTCGGCGAGATCATTGAATTTGCCGCCCGCGAACTGCTTTCGCCCGAGGGTGGTTTTTATTCGGCCCTGGATGCAGACAGTGAAGGGGTAGAGGGTAAGTTTTATACATTTGATAAGGAAGAAATACAAAAAGTTTTAGGCACGGAGGCACAACTGTTCTGCATTTATTACCACATAACCGACGAGGGTAACTGGGAAGAGGAGCAAACCAATATCCTGTTTAAACGTGGCCATGATAGTGATCTGGCCGAGGCTGTCGGAATTTCTGTCGATGAAATGCTGGAGAGTGTTTCGGCATCCCGCAAAAAATTGTTTGAGGTGCGGGCTAAGCGTATACGGCCAGGATTGGATAACAAAATTCTGGCGTCTTGGAACGGCTTAATGTTAAAAGGTTTATGCGATGCGTACCGCGCATTTAATGAGCCGGGATATCTTGATCTGGCTTTAAAGAATGCTGGATTTATTGTTGAGAATTTGTTGAGTAACGGTCGCGTTATTCGGGTTTATAAAGATACGGCTAATCCCGAGCAGGGCGGCAAAGAGGCTTTCCTGGATGATTACGCCAATATTATCGATGCCTTTATTGTTTTATATGAAGTTACTTTTGACGAGCAATGGCTCAACCATGCCGTGAAACTGGCAGACAATGCCCTTGACCATTATTTTGACGATGTAAGCGGTATGTTCTATTTCACTGCGGATGATGATGAGCTGCTCATCGCCCGTAAATCTGAGATCATGGATGGCGTCATTCCGTCGTCAAACTCGGTAATGGCGCGTAACCTGCATAAGTTGGGTTTGCTGCTGGATAACCGGCAATACACCGAAACGGCCGAACAGCAACTGCGCAACATTATGCCACATATAGCCAAATATGGTTCGGCTTATTCAAACTGGTGTATGTTATTGCTGGAGGAAATTTTTGGTACGTCGGAAGTGGCAATTGCGGGTAACAATGCAGAGACACTACGTATAGAAATGGAAAAAAACTACATTCCGAATAAAATTATCTTGGGGGGTACAAAAGGAAGTTTACCTTTGCTACGCGATAAGTTTACCGGCAAAACGCAAATATTTGTATGCAAGGACAAGACCTGCGGATTACCTGTCGAGGCTATTGCTGATGCCTTAAAACAAATCTGGGCCTGAAACCTTAAGAATAAATAAGCAAGCACTCATGGGTGCAATTATTGACAAATAAATCTAAAAAATGAAAATTGAACAGCAACATGTAGTGTCACTTACTTACGATCTGTACGTTGACCAGCCCGATGGCACCGAGGCTTTAGTAGAAAGCGCTACCGAAGAGCAACCATTAACTTTTTTGTTCGGCGTAGGCCAGATGCTGCCAAAGTTTGAAGAAAACCTGAGCACACTGTCAACTAATGATACTTATGACTTTAAATTGACCGCCGAAGACGCCTATGGCGAACACGATGAAGAAGCAGTAGCGAACCTGCCTATCGACATGTTCCAGGGTGCTGATCTGCCTGAAATTGGCGCCATATTGCCTTTACAGGATAATCAGGGTAACCATTTTCAGGGTCAGGTTGTCTCAGTTGCCGAAGATTCAGTAATTGTAGATCTTAATCACCCAATGGCCGGTCAGCCTTTGCACTTTAAGGGCAAGATCATCAACGTTCGTCCGGCGACAGCCGAAGAACTGGCACACGGCCATGCACATGGTGCAGACGGTGAGCATCAGCACTAAGAAATCAACAGAAAATAAAGGAAACCTCTGCTTAACCGGCAGGGGTTTTTATTTGATTCCTACAAGATTAATCTCGCCATTGTCGTCCGGTTTGCAAAGCACCTCAATACGCGATGAAACCGGTTCGCCGTTAAAGGTTGCCGGTATAAAAATTCTGTCACTTTCGGGCAGTTCACCGGCATCAATCACATAAGTTGCCGACTGACCGGTGGGCCTGTATACAAGGTCAACCGTACAGTCGGCCATACGGCCCATAGGGCTAACTAAGATTTTTAAAACCGTCAAATACTGATCAGGATCAAGGCCGCGCAGGTCGTGTATTTTGCGCATCAGTTTCAGGTAGGCTAAATAGCCAAAATATCGCCCGCCAAGTTTTATGGGCTGGGTCACCTTGTCTTTATCGGTTATCGTGTAATCCAGTTTGTACTGGATAAATGACAGTTCATTTTCCGGGCCTTCAAAAATCAGCTTGTTGTTATCATAATCATATTGCTGTATTTCTTTGCCGTCGTGATTATAAAAGTGCCAAATGCCTATGCGCCTGCCGTTTTTATATGTGCCGTCGGCGATGTGCTTTTTGCCCCGGTACGATGTGTAGGTGCCAACTTTGGTTTCTATATTGTTGCTGTCAATGGTGGCATAGTAATGTTCATATACATCGTCAATAATGTAATTTCTTTTTTCGGCTGGTTTTTGTGCCAGGCAGGTATTCAGACAAAAAAAAGTGAGTATTGCGGGTAACAGGTTTTTCACGGCAGTAAATTTAAAGCAATTTATGTTTTATGAAATAGGCGCACAAGTAAATGTTTTATATTGCAGCCTAATTGAAATACTATGACCGACCCTTCAACCTTTAAGCCCGTTGGTTTTTCTGAAACCACTATTACCGAACTAATGATCCCATCGTACGCTAACTTTGGCGGAAAGATACATGGGGGCATCCTGCTGTCGCTGATGGATAAGGTGGCTTATGTTTGCGCTGCCAAACATGCCGGTAACTATTGCGTAACGGCTTCTATAGATACAGTAGATTTTCTGCAGCCCGTAGAGGTGGGTGAACTGGTGTCGCTGATGGCATCAGTTAACTATGTAGGTAACACGTCATTGGTGGTAGGCATCAGGGTAATATCCGAAAATGTAAAGACCAACGTCATCAAACATACCAACACCAGTTATTTTACTATGGTGGCTAAGGACGACGACAACAAGCCTGCACAAATACCGGGGTTGATTTTGGAGAACCGTAACCAGGTGCGCCGTTTTATTGAAGCCAAGCGACGTAAAGAGATCAAGCAAAATTATAAGAAAGAGGTAGACCAGATAACTGTTCCGGATGAAATAGAGGCTTGTGAAAAGCTGCTGTCGGGCGAGCGGGCGGTGCTGGTAAAATAGCGTTGAACGCATAAAATACAATCGATTGCGTAATATCTTTATAGCATTAGGATTTTTAATGATAAAGTTATTATGTTTGGTAAACCTGCTGCAAGCATGCGCACTTACAAAGGTTTGTAGGGGTAACCATTTATACAATATCAATAAATTATAACACTATAAACTAATAACCAATTTGTTAAGTGCAGGCAGTTTGCCTTTGCTGATAAATTAATATTGCTGATAAAAATAAAATGAAATTAAGATTAGGAATGATAGGCGGCGGGCAAGGTGCATTTATAGGTGCCGTACACCGTATAGCAGCCCGTATTGATGGCGATTATGAACTGGTATGCGGCGCATTTAGCAGCAATGCCGAAAAATCAAAAGCAAGCGGTGTAGCGCTTGGTTTATCGCCCGAAAGATCATACGCTTCGTACGAGGAACTGATCCGGAAAGAAAAACAATTGCCGGAAGATCAACGTGTACAGGTGATCAGTATTGTTACCCCTAACCATGTGCATTTTGGCCCGACTAAAATGGCTTTAGAGAATGGTTTTCATGTAGTGTTGGATAAACCGATGACCTTCTCGTTAGCCGAAGCTAAGGAATTGGAAAGAGTAGTAAAATCAAGCGGAAAGCTGTTTTGTTTGACCCATACTTACACCGGTTACCCTATGGTGAAAGAGGCTAAGCAATTGGTTAAAGCCGGTAAGATTGGTAAGGTACGGAAAATTTATGTGGAGTATCCGCAAGGATGGTTGTCTACCTTTTTGGAAGGCGAGGACAACAAGCAAGCGTCATGGCGAACCGACCCTGGCAAAAGTGGCATAGCCGGCGCAATGGGCGATATAGGTACTCACGCTTTTAACCTGATGGAATATGTAAGTGGTTTAGAGGTAACGCAATTATGTGCCGATATCAACATTGTTGTTGGGGGCCGTAAACTGGACGACGACGGTGCCGTATTAATCAAATTAAACAACGGCGCCAGCGCAGTGCTGACCGCTACCCAGATAGCTGCAGGTGAAGAAAATAACATCAAAATAAGAGTATATGGCGAAACCGGCAGCCTGGAATGGCAGCAATGGGATGCCAATACGCTAATTGTTAAACCAATTAATAAGCCGTGGGAGATATGGCGTACCGGAGGCGGTTATGTAAGCTCATTCGCATCGCACAACACCCGTACACCGGGGGGGCACCCTGAAGGATATTTAGAGGCTTTTGCTAACCTGTACCACAACTTTGCGCTGTGTGTTAATGCGCAGATTGAAGGTACACAGCCAAGCCCTGAAGCTCAGGATTACCCCGGAATTGTAGATGGTGTAAGAGGTATGGCTTTCATCGAGAATGTAATTGAGTCTGGTAAATCGGACGTTAAGTGGACTAAATTCAACGTATAATATTATGAAAACAATTAAAGGCCCCGCTATATTTTTAGCGCAGTTTTTAGGCGACACCGCGCCGTTTGATACTTTGGATGCGATCTGTAAATGGTCGGCTGGCTTAGGCTTTAAAGGTGTGCAGATCCCAAGCTGGGCAACCAGCTATTTCGACTTGCAAAAAGCCGCAGAAAGCAAGACTTATGCCGATGAGATAAAGGGCCTGGTAAATAGCCATGGTCTGGAGATCACCGAGTTGTCAACACACCTGCAAGGTCAGCTGGTAGCCGTTAATCCGGCTTATGACGAATTATTTGATGCTTTTGCCCCGGCCGAAGTCCATAAAAACCCTAAAGCACGGCAAGAATGGGCGGTGCAGCAATTGAAATACGCTGCCAAAGCGTCGCGTAACTTAGGCCTTGATGCACACGCAACCTTTAGTGGTGCTTTATTATGGCCGATGGTATACCCCTGGCCTCAGCGCCCTGCCGGGGTTGTTGAAACAGGCTTTAAAGAGCTGGCTAAACGCTGGTTGCCTATCCTTAATACTTTTGACGAAAACGGCGTTGACGTTTGCTACGAAGTTCATCCTGGCGAGGACTTGCACGATGGTATCAGCTACGAAATGTTTTTGAAGGAGGTGAACAATCATAAACGTGCTAATTTACTTTATGATCCGTCGCACTTTGTTTTACAATGTCTGGATTATCTGGAATATATCGACATCTATCACGAGCGTATCAAAGCTTTCCACGTTAAGGATGCTGAGTTTAACCCAACCGGCCGCCAGGGTGTTTATGGCGGTTATCAGAACTGGGTTGAGCGTGCCGGTCGTTTCCGCTCGTTAGGCGATGGTCAGGTTGACTTCAAATCCGTATTCAGCAAGATGGCGCAGTATGACTTCCCGGGATGGGCCGTAATGGAGTGGGAGTGCGCCCTGAAACATCCCGAAGACGGTGCTAAAGAAGGTGCTATCTTTATTAAAGATCATATCATCCGGGTAACCGAAAAAGCATTTGATGATTTTGCTGCCGCGGGTTCGGACGAAGCATTTAATCGCAAATTGCTGGGTATTGACTGAGTGTGAACGGTTGATTAAGTGAGTTTTGTTAATACTTAATGTTGATAAAAATAAACTACTCACTCCATCAACTTAATTAACCAAATACTATATTTAACCAACCAATTATAAACTTAAACAAAAACATAATGCAAATTAATCGTGAACAACTATTCAGGGCAAGCTGCTTGTCGCTGTTAGTTACCTCATTATCATTTGGTATCCGCGCAGGTATCCTGAACAAACTTGGCGTTGATTTTCAATTGGACAAAGCGCAACTGGGTTCTATCACTGCTACCGCATTCTGGGGTTTCCCGCTGGCCGTGGTGATCGGCGGTTTTATTGTTGACATTATCGGCATGAAACGTCTTTTGGTACTGGCTTTTTTATTCCACCTGGCCGGTATCCTGTTAACTATTTTTGCCCAGGGTTTCTGGACACTGTATATTTCGACCTTATTGATAGGTTTAGCCAACGGTACCGTTGAAGCCGCTTGTAATCCGCTGGTTACCTCGTTATATACCGATAACAAAACTACCAAACTGAATCACTTTCACTTATGGTTTCCGGGTGGTATCGTAATTGGTACGCTTATCGTGTTATTATTTAATAAATTAGGAATGGGCTGGCAATTACAGGTAGGTGTGATGCTGATCCCTACCTTGGTTTACGGTTATTTGTTCTCAAAATTGGAATTTCCGGTTACAGAGCGTGTTGCGTCTGGTGTAAGTACCGGCGACATGTACAAAGCGCTGTTAAATCCCCTATTCATCTTTATGTTTATCTGTATGTTCGGTACTGCTATTACCGAACTGTTTACCGGCCAATGGATCGACGTATTGTTAAAGAATGTTACCGATAATGCATTATTGATCCTGACCCTGGATACCGGTATAATGGTTATAGGTCGTGGTTTTGCTAAGCCGGTATTGAAGAAAGTTAGTCCGCAGACCCTGTTGCTGATATCAGCTATCCTGGGTGCCATCGGTATTTACCTGTTAGGTACACTAACCGGTAATGCAGTATTCTTTGCGGCTATCATCTTCGGCATGGGTGTGTGTTTCTTTTGGCCAACCATGCTGGGCTTTGTTAATACCAACATGCCTGAAACCGGTGCATTAGGCTTGAACCTGATGGGCGGTGCCGGCATGTTTGCAGTAGCATTATATACTTTATTTATGGGAGGATACTATGACAGAATAGTTGCCGAAGCTCATGGTAATGACGCTTTTGCCGGTCAGCAGATCCTGCATACTACTTTGATTATACCTTGTGTGCTGATTGTTGCATTCATCGGCTTGAATATTTATATGAAAGGCAGATCGAAAAAATCAGCGGCTGCGGTGCAGATATAAGCTGATAACAAATGAGATATAAAAGCGATGGGTTTTAAACTCATCGCTTTTTTTATGCCTGTATGATAAATATTAATTAACCTGCAAATCATCGGCAGATATTACTAATTTTAGCCAAACTAATTACAAACATTACAAATGACAACAAGAAGAACGTTCTTAGCACAGGCCGGCCTGCTATCGGCAGCGGGTATTATAGCGCCGAAATTACTTTCGGCAAAGCCTGTTAAAAATGTGGGCCTGCAACTGTACAGCCTGCGCAACCAGTTACCTAAAGATGTAAAACGCGTTATAGCTAAAGTTGCTGAAGCCGGATATAAAGAAGTTGAACCTTTTGGCTACAGTAAAAAAGCCGGTTTCTGGGGGCTGGATCCAAAACAATTTAATGAGGTGCTAAAAGCAAACGGACTGACCACACCAAGCGGTCACTACGACATGAACCAGTTCTTTGGCTCGGGCAAAACCGAGAACCTGGAAAGCTATATAGAGGCAGCTCACGCTACCGGCCAGAGCCACATTATCGTTCCGTCGATAAACGGCGAGTTCATTAAAACCGTTGATGAGTTTAAAAAAGTTGCTGATCAGCTGAATAAAGCCGGTGAGATCTGCAAAAAAGAGGGTTTAAAATTAGGCTACCATAATCATAATTTTGAGTGGAGACCCGTAGATGGTACAACCTTTTATGATACTATTATTGATAATACCGACCCTAAAGTAGTGACTATGGAAATGGATATCTACTGGGTAGTACGCTCAGGTAAAGATCCGCTTGAATTATTCGCCAAACATCCGGGGCGTTATGAGTTTGTGCATATTAAGGATATGGACAAAACCCACAATAACCTGAACACCGAAATTGGCAGCGGTACCATTGATTTTGTGAAGATATTGGCCCATGCAAAACAAGGCGGCGTAAAACACTTTATTGTTGAGCAGGAAAACTATATTAATATTGATCCTTATGTAAGCATTACGCAGAGTGCCAAGTATATTAAGGATAAGATAAGTATTTAATAATAGGAGACGCACCGTGCGAGTCTCCCCACACGTCATTGGAGCGAGGTGTAAGCGTGGCGATCTCTATTTACCACTACGTCATTGCGAGGTACGAAGCAATCTCTACAACAGACAGTCATTGTGCATATTGATTAGCATGTGCAGAGATTGCTTCGTACCTCGCAATGACGCTTTTTAATTGAAAGCGTCATTGCCATGATTCAAATAGCCAATCTCCACAAAACATTTAACCGCGGCAAAGCTAACCAGGTAAACGCAGTTAACGGTATTGATCTGAGCATCAGCAGCGGGGAGTTTGTAGTTATTTTGGGATCAAACGGCTCGGGTAAAAGTACGCTGCTTAATTTGATATCGGGTAGCATCATTCCGTCGTCAGGCACCATCAGTATTGACGGCAATGACGTAACCCAACTGGCCGATTACCGTCGCAGCAAATGGATAGCCCGCGTATTTCAAAACCCCATGAGCGGTACGGCGTCTGAATTGAGCATTCTGGATAATTTCCGGCTGGCGGCCATACGTACCAAAGTCAAAGGGCTTAACATTGGCGTTACCGAAGCTTTTAAACGCAACGTAAAGGAAAAGATAGCCACATTGGGTATGGGCCTCGAAAATAAAGTAGAGCAGCCTATAGGAACCTTATCCGGCGGGCAGCGCCAGGCGTTGACATTACTTATGAGCGTAATGGATGAATGCAAGATATTACTGCTTGATGAACCTACCGCCGCGCTCGACCCTAAATCTGCAGAAATTGTAATTAGCATTGCCGACAAGCTCACTACCGAGTTTAAACTGACCACTATTCTAATCACCCATAACCTCAAAGATGCCTACAATCATGGAGCCCGCATTATCCAAATGGGCGAGGGGCTGATCTTAAAAGATATTGATACTATCCGCAAAAAAGAGCTTAAGCTGAATGATCTGTTTGAGTGGTTTGGGTAGGTGGTTATTGGTTCATTAGACATTTGTATTGATATGGCGCCTGCCCACCGCGTCATCGCGAGTGTAGCGCGGCATCTCTACACGCCAGGCAGATAATAAGCTATAAGAGATCGCCAAACTCGTGCCTTGTTCGCGATAGAAATTGGATAAATCGCTTTCCTTCCCAAATTTTTTGGCAAACTTATTGCATCAACCTAAGCACTATGAAGAACAATAATTTTGAGAATATATTTGATGCGTACCAACTGGTTTGTGGTGCAAAGATCAAAGGCAAGAAGCAAGACGAGCTTTTCGAGCTTGGCGAGTACGACGCAAATAAAAGAGGTTATACTATTTACCCGGTTGACAACGGCATGCGCTATGACGATTTTGCCATGGTGGTAGCCGAAAAGGAACTAAAGAATAATTTCGTGATTGAAGCGGCGAAACAGAGTACTGCTCTTGCTGCATAAACAAACAGCCGCTTTACATTTGGTCAAAGCGGCTGTTTTGTTTATAGCTATGCTGTTACTTTTTATAGCTGATCTTGTAAACGGTTCCCTTACTGTCATCTGTAACATAAATAGAACCATCAGGCCCTTGTGCCAGGCCGCACGGGTGGTGTAGCGCGGCGCCCGATGCCTTTTGCGCAGCAGTACCGGCAAAGCCATCTGCAAATACTTCCCATTTACCATCAGGCATGCCGTTTTTAAACGGTTGGAAAACTACAAAATAACCATTTTGCGGCAGCGGTGCGCGGTTCCATGACCCGTGGAAGGCTATGAAAGCGCCGTTTTTATAACGGTCAGGAAACTGGTTGCCGGTGTAAAACAGCAAGCCGTCGGGTGCAAAGTGACCAGGATAAGCTGCAACCGGGTTGATATATTTCGGATCGGCAGCTTTTTGGCCGTCGCCGCCATATTCAGGCCCCATCATGTTTTTATGTTTTTGCCAGTCGTAGTACACATAAGGCCAGCCTGCATTGTCGCCCTTCTTCAGTGCGAACATACATTCAGCAGGTAATTCGGCCGACTGTTGCTCGGTATACAATTTAGGAAAAAGCACATGCAGGTTATCGCGGCCATGCTGCATCACGAATAACTGGTTGTCCTGCTGGTTCCAGGCTATGCCCACTACGTTGCGCAGGCCCCAGGCATAATGTACGCCGTTGCCATAGCTTTGATTTAATTTATCTGCTTTAAACTGCCAGATACCGCCAGCCGAATCGAGGATAGGGCAGCCGGTGCGGTTTTTATCGTACTCCTCGCAGATATTGCTTGGCGCGCCGATATTTACGTATACATTGCCATCGTTATCTAAAGTAAGTGCCTTAGGCTGATGGTGATTGATGTCTATTAACCCATGTACAATGGTTTCAGGATTGTTTGGGTCGATGACCTCGTTATTACTGTTCAGCTTATAGCGGAAAACCGAGTTTTTTGACGAAGCGTACAGGTAGCCATTTTTAATGGCGATACCGGTACCTCCGTAATCGCCGAAGCTGGTTTTTACCGTGGCTTTGCCGTTCTCTTCGTGCAAAACAACGATGCCTTTGCTTTTACGGGTGCTGGCCATGTGTATATAGATGTCATGCTGCGGAGTGATCACCAGGTGGCGTGCACTGCCCAGGTTATCTGCTATTACGGTAGCACTGAAACCTGCGGGTATGGTAAGGTTGGCGTTGGCAGGTTTTGGGTCGTTCTTTAATGCATTGAGTGTTACAAAACTGCCAATTGCCACCAGAGGCAACAGCAGCGGGAGTATTTTTTTGCTTTTCATATCTGGTTGTGGTTGTTTATCAAATCTAACACAATAAATTTTAATGCCCGAAACCAAATAAAATATTATCGAAGGTTTTATATCGCTTTTATTTAGTTTATTATGAAACAATATTCTTTATAATTGATGAAATAAAAAATTAAATTCTTTTTGGATGGATATATGCAATTTATAAGACAGACGATGATTAAACCTTGATAAAGTTATATCGTCCTAATGATATAAAATTTAACAAAATGAAAAAGATAGCTTTAATATCAGCAATAGCATTAGGCGGGTTATTTTATAACAACGCAAATGCGCAAATATTACAAATAGGATTAAACTTAGGCGGTCATCGCCCAATGGTAGAAGCTACATTAGTAACTCCTAATGTAGCTGTAACCTACAGTAACGCAGACTACTATTATTACCTGCCTGACGTAGATGCTTACTACAGTGTACCCGACAAAGTTTATTATTATAATAATGGTATTAACTGGGTACCTGCCGCTTATTTGCCGGGCGAATATCGCAACTACAATTGGAGAAATGCCCGTCATTATGAAGTACGCGCCCGTCGCCCGTTCTTAAATGGCAATGTATACCGGGAACGTTATAACGGCCGTGTTTACGATTGGAAACGTTATAATGAAAAAGTAGAGGTGAGGCGTGACGATAGGTTCGATAACAGAAATGACTATCGGGACTTTAATAATCGCAATAAC
>DATCXS010000034.1:0-20917 GCA_036565645.1 Mucilaginibacter sp. | reverse complement strand
GCTACTTCAACTGCTGTCGAGCCGTTGTCTGAATAAAATACCTTTTGCTGATTGTCAGGTAAAATGGCAAGCAGCCGTTCGCCCAGCTCAACTGCTGTTGGATGGGTGAAGCCGGCAAATATGACATGCTCCAGTTTTGTTAACTGCTCCGCTACTTTTTTGGCGATGTAAGGATGCGCGTGACCGTGGATATTAACCCACCATGATGATACCGCATCAATATATTTTTTACCATTCTCGTCAAAAAGCAAAGCACCTTCACCCCTCACAATCGGTATCGGCGGTTGGGCCGTTTTCATTTGTGTGTAGGGGTGCCATATTATTTTAAGATCGCGTTCAACTAAATTCATAAGCTTTGTAATAAAAGTTTTGCTACATGCTGATCAATTGGAAAAGTAAAATCATCTTCCTTCAACCCGCTTAATTTTATCCACCTGAAAGATTGAAGTGGCTCTATATCCCCATCAAAATCAAAAACATTAGTTTTTATAGTCAGGTCGACCGAGGTTTTGTTTTGCACTATGTAATAAACGCTGATGATCTGCGAATCGTTAAAGGCCGATTTGACAAAGAAATCAGTAGTATAAAAATGATTGATGATCTCAATGTCCAAATTACATTCTTCTGTAAACTCACGCTTTAATCCATCAGTTAATCCTTCACCATATTCCAACCCACCACCGGGGAACTTGGTAAAACGCATGCCATACTCCTGTTCATCGCTCACCAGTATTTCATGGTTATCGTTTATCAGCAGGCCATATACACGTACGTTAAATGGATACATTATTCTTGTTCAAAATGCTTTTTGTTGCGGATAACCCGGTCCATTGTCCATTCAATATCTTCGCGTTTAGGTTCATACCTAACCGGGCAATCGGGCATATTACAATAATGACAACATTCGGGCAAACATGGGTCGGCATGGATAAATAGCTCGGTTTTGGCTGCATGGGCGTTGATCATTTTATCGACTAATGAAACCTCCTCGTGTACTTGGTTAAGATCGAAATAATAAGGCAGTGTCAGGTGGCAATCAATATGCAACTCGTTACCATATTTTTGTGCCCGTAAATTATGAACGTCGATCCAGGCGTCGCGCCGGTTATCACCTAAAAATTTAACTATGTTGGTCACTATATCAAAATCCGCTTCGTCCATCAGTCCGCCGACAGATTTTCTGACCAGTTTATAGCCGGTCAATACAATATAAATACCTACAAGGATAGACAGTATACTATCCAATAAGGCTATCCTTGTAAAGTGAATCAACAATAAGCCAACCACCAGTCCGCCGCTGGTAATCATGTCCGTCAATAAATGGTGACCATCTGCCTCGATAGTTATAGATGGAATGGATTTTCCTTTACGGATCATGTAATAACCCAGGGCGCCATTGATTATGCCGGTAGTACCGATAATTACGGCCCCTATAATTAAGTGATGTATAACATTAGGATGAAATATACCGTAGGTTGATTTAACGATGATGGCTGTACCGGCAATCAGGATCAATGCGCCCTCGATAAAGACCGAAAAATACTCAACTTTACCATGTCCATACGGATGATTCTGATCGCGGGGTTGAGCTGATAAGTAAATGCTGAAAAACGCAAATGAACTTGCTACTACGTTGACCACACTTTCTGTGGCATCGGTCAATACAAAGTTAGAATTGGTTATAAAATAAGCAGTAAACTTTGCCAGCATTAATACAATACCGGAAACAAGGGAAATTAGAATTATCTTCTTTTGTTCTTGCAAAGCGCCTAGATCAGGCGTCAAATTTAGAGTAATTATACCGTAATGCCGAAGCTTGACAGAAGAAAGTAAATAATGCATTACCGCTTAAAGGTTTAGTCGTCGGCTTCGGGGTTATTTTTTATATTTGCGCGACAAATAAAAACAAACTATGAGTGCATTAAGTAACAGGATCAACAACCTGTCAGAATCAGCTACAATTAAAATGGCCAAAATGGGCCGCGAACTTGCCGCTAAAGGTATTGATGTGATAAACCTTAGCTTTGGTGAACCCGATTTTAATACCCCGCAGCATGTTAAGGATGCAGCCAAGAAGGCACTGGACGATAATTATACCTATTATACGCCGGTACCGGGCTATCCCGAATTGCGTAAAGCTGTTGCTGCCAAATTGAAGAACGAGAATGGATTGGATTATGATTTCAGCCAGATCGTTGTTTCAACAGGTGCTAAGCAATCAATTGCCAACGTACTATTTTGTTTAGTTAACCCCGGCGATGAAGTGATCATCCCTACTCCTTACTGGGTGTCATACTCGGAAGTTGTTAAACTGGTTGAGGGCGTATCTGTATTTATTGACACCACCGTTGAAAGTGATTTCAAAATTACGCCTGAACAATTGGAGGCAGCTATTACACCAAAAACTAAGCTTTTCATGTTCTCGTCGCCATGTAACCCTACCGGTAGCGTTTACAGCAAAGAAGAGTTAGCAGGCCTGGCTAAAGTATTTGAAAAATATCCGAATATCTACATCTTGTCTGACGAGATCTACGAGCATATTAACTTTGTTGATAAGCATGAGTCGATTGCTCAGTTTGACAGCATTAAAGACCGTGTAGTTATTATTAACGGATGGTCAAAAGGTTTTGCTATGACCGGCTGGCGCTTAGGCTATTCGGCCTCAAATAAAGAGATAGCAGCTGCTATTGATAAATTGCAGGGGCAAATCACTTCGGGTACTTCGTCTATCACCCAGCGCGCAGGTTTAGCTGCTTACGAGGGTGGTTTAGCAACAGTATCAGAGATGCGCGAGGCTTTCAAAAAACGTCGCGACATTGTATATAATTTATTGAAAGATATTGACGGCATTAAAGTAAACCTGCCTGGTGGCGCATTTTATTTCTTCCCTAATGTTACCAGTTTCTTTGGCAAAAGTTATAATGGCCGTACCATTAATGATGCTGATGAGCTAAGCATCTACCTGTTAGAAGAAGCTCACGTATCAACCGTTGGCGGCGATTCATTTGGTGATAAGAAATCGATCCGTATGTCATACGCTGCATCAGAAGAAAAGCTGATCGAAGCAATGTCAAGAATTAAAGCTGCCCTGGCTAAATTGAGCTAATCACTATATATTTAAAAAAAAGCCCTGGTGCGCAATGCACCAGGGCTTTTTTTTAAGGTTTTTTTTGTTATTTTATTATAACGCAAAGCCATAAGCTA
Source organism: Mucilaginibacter sp. (assembly GCA_036565645.1). Lineage (GTDB taxonomy): Bacteria > Bacteroidota > Bacteroidia > Sphingobacteriales > Sphingobacteriaceae > Mucilaginibacter. Next base: position 17,713 of record DATCXS010000034.1, on the reverse strand, counting down.
AACGCAAGCCTACCAAGCCGTAGCTACTGCCCTGACCTGAGAAGTCTTCATAGCGGATACCTACGTCCCATTTTTGATTAGCCCAGCCCAAGCCCGGAGACAAGATCAATTTAGTGTTTTTAGCCCCGCTCATCTCAAAGCCGGCACCTGCTTCTGCTGAGAAATATGCATTGTTAGAGAAGAAAGCTTTTAAACCTGCTTTTACAGGTAATACACCAAAGCTGGCAGTTTTGACTTCAGTTCCGCCAACATCAGCCACGGTCTTTCCGAAGAAATTATAATAACCTGAGGTAAGCATTAATGCTAAGTGGTCGGTTGTTCCATATTGTAAACGTGCTGTACCACCTAATTCAAAATTGGAAACATCATGTGCATTCCCTGTTGGTGCACCTGCTTCTAAACCTATACCAAAACGTAGTTTATTTGCTGGAGTGGTTTGTGCCTTTACGTTAGTTCCGATGAATAGCGCAACGCCCGTTAAAGCTGCTGCTGCTAAATTTGTTAACTTTTTCATTGTTGTGTTTCTCTTTAATTAATAATAGTGATAGATATAAATTTTAATACCAGTACTTAATCAAATACTTTGCCATTGTGCCATTTTAAGCTCTTTAACATTTAAACAAGGCTGCCACGTATTTTAATTTATAGCTGATTTAAACAATTGTTGATAGCTTAAACGCTGATAATGAGTTAAACACCTAAACTCATTAAATAAGTATAAACTGTTGAGTTATTATTAAGCAATAGCGGTAATTGCAATAAAGTTGCCCGATTTTGTAGGCAATTTGTATGGTACAACTTGTTTTTGTATTCGCTTTTAAAGGGTTAAGGTGTAGTATTATCTATACAAAAACGCTAAGGTAAAGAAGCAATACATTGCGTTTACCTTAGCGTTTTTTGAAATTATCAATTTTATTAATGAAGTTCGTCAGGGTCTTCTTTATAGTTTTTCTGCAGCTCTGCTAACTTGGTTTTGCCATAAGCAACTTTAGTTATCAGATAAAATAGCACCGGTACTATAAATATAGCCAGTGAGGTTGCACCAAGCATACCTCCGAATACGGTCCACCCTATTGTTTTACGTGCTTCGGCACCTGCGCCTGCGGCAAATAATAACGGAGTAACCCCTAGTATGAACGCCATTGATGTCATTACAATCGGCCTTAAACGAAGCTTGACGGCTTCGAGCGTGGCCTTTTCCAATTCCATACCACTATCCACACGTTCTTTGGCAAACTCTACGATCAGGATAGCGTTCTTGGCCGCGAGACCGATGAGGGTTATCAAACCTATCTGCGCATAAATATTGTCGACAAGTGACGGTTGAAGGGTCAGAAACAATATCGCGCCAAATGCACCCAACGGAACAGCTAATAGAACCGAGAACGGCACCGACCAGCTTTCGTACAGGGCTGCCAGAAACAGAAATACGAAGCCGATTGACAAGGCAAAAATGTAAACGGTTTTGGATCCTGAAAGCTTTTCCTCGCGGCTCAAACCCGAAAACTCATAGCCATAGCCCTGCGGCAAGTTTGTGGCAGCTACTTCTTCTAAAGCCTTTAAAGCATCACCGCTACTGTAGCCTTCTTTCGCACTACCATCAATCTCGGCAGAACGGAATAAATTATAGTGCGATATCAATGGTGCATTCTCGATCATTTTATAGGATGTCAGGGTACTTAACGGTACCATAGCACCACTTGAGTTACGTACGAAATACTGACCCAGATTGTACATACTGGTACGATAATTTGTGTCGGCCTGAGCTAATACCCTGAAGTTACGACCGTATATGGTGAAGTCATTAATATAAGCGCTGCCCATGTAGGTTTGCAGCGTATTATTTATATCTGATAACTGAACGCCCAAACGTTTGGCCTTTTCGCGGTCGATAGTGAGTTGATAGGCTGGTGTGCGTGCAGTAAAAAATGAAAATGCCTTGCCAATTTCTGGACGTTTTGAAACCGCGGCAACGAAATTCTTTAATACACTTTCAAAATTTTTAATATCGCCTCCGGCTTGTTTTTCTTCCAATATAAATGAGAAGCCGGCAGTAGTGCCTAAACCCGGGATAGCGGGCGGCGGTATAACGACTATATTGGCCTCTTTAAACCTGGCGCTTAGCTTCGCCTGCAGCACACCTACTAATTGCAGTGACGTTCTTTTACGGCTGTCCCAGTTTTTCAGCTGCACAAATATGGTAGCACTGTTTGATTTTGTAGCGAAACTCACAACATTCAATCCACCGAGAGCGGCATAATGAGCTACCTCCGGCACTTTGTCAAGAGTATCCATCATCTGCTGAAGTACAGCTACTGTACGTTCGGTCGATGAGCCTTCGGGTAAATCGAATGTGATATAGACACGTCCCTCGTCCTCTACCGGTATAAAGCCCGTCGGTTTACCTTTAAATAACAGTATGGTGCCCGCGATTATACAAATGAGTATAATGACAACGAATTTTGAATTTTTAATTCCCTTGTGTACGCCGTTATGATATTTACCGGTAACCCTGTCAAACCAAATATTAAATCTGAAGAAAAATTTATCTAAACCGCTTGATCTTTCGTCCATTTTATGCGGCTTTAATAATAAAGTACATAATGCCGGTGTTAAGGACAAGGCTACAAAGGCAGAGATCAATACCGATATAGCAATAGTGATAGCAAACTGTTGATACAAACGCCCTACTATACCCGGTATAAAACCAACCGGAACAAATACGGCAGCCAGGATCAATGCAATGGCTATTACCGGTGCAGATATATCGCGCATAGCATGTAGGGTAGCATCTTTAGGCGACAGGCCTTTTTGATCCATATAGTGCTGCACAGCTTCGACCACCACAATGGCGTCATCCACCACAATACCGATAGCCAGTACAAAACCGAATAAGGTTAACGTATTAATAGTAAAATGCAGCGGTATAAAGAATATAAACGTACCTATAATAGATACCGGAATAGCCAGCACCGGAATCAAAGTAGTACGCCAGCTTTGTAGAAATAAGAATACCACAATTACTACCAGACACAGCGCTATGACCAACGTTTCGACCACCTCATGCACCGATACCTTAACCACAGTAACTGATTCGAAAGGAACTACGTAGTCAACATCCACCGGAAATGACTTTTTAAGTTGCTTCATGGTCGCATATACATTGTCGGCGGTCTCTATTGCATTTGCATTTGGCGCCTGATAAATTAACAGGTAAGATGCTCTTTTACCGTCGACATACGAGTTACCTGCATAGTTAAATTTACCCAGCTCGACACGGGCAACATCTTTCAAATGCACAACGGCACCTGTGCCCGGCTGCGTCCGTACAATGACATTACCAAACTCTTCCGGTTTGGCTAAGCGTCCTTTTACAATTACGGAATATTCAAAAGTTTGTCCGGCCTCTTGTGGCGTTGCACCTATTGTACCTGCCGCTACCTGTGCATTCTGCTCGTTTAATGCAGCAGTTACATCGGCAGCAGTCATTCCCAAAGCGGCCAGTTTATCGGGCTTTAGCCAAATACGCATGCTAAAATCATCTGCCCGCGATACTACGTCGCCCACACCTTTGGTACGCAATAATGCGTTTTTGATAAAGATGTTAGCATAGTTATCCAGGTAAGTTACGTCATGCGTGCCTTTTGGCGAAAACATTGCCACGAGCATTAAAATGCTGGGATTTCTCTTTCTGACAGTTAAGCCTAAACGCTGCACCTGCTCCGGCAAGGTCGGAGTAGCAATGCCTACGCGGTTCTGCACATCGAGCGCTGCAATATTAATATCGGTACCCACCTCGAAGTTGGCCGTCATACTTAAGGCACCGTTGTTGGTACTGTTGCTTTGTAAGTAGGTCATGCCCGGGGTACCATTAACCTGGGTCTCAATAGGCGTGGCGACGGTTTGTTCAACCGTCAGCGCATCGGCACCGGTATAACTACCGCTAATAGTTACCGTGGGCGGCGTAATTTCAGGATACTGTCCAATCGGTAAGTTGGTGATAGCCAAAATACCCACAACAACAATTACTATAGATATAACAATTGCTGTAACAGGTCTTTTTATAAAGGTTTCTGCGATCATTTAAAATATATTTAAGTACCGAAATTATTTTTTGGCCGGTTTACCAGCCGGTGTACCTGAGGTCACCATACTGCTGTCACGCAAACGTTGGACACCTTCGGTGATGACAAGATCGCCTGCATTAACACCCGACATAATAACTACTCTATCGCCCAGGCGCGGACCTATAGCCACTTTATGTTGAAAAGCGATAGTATCCTTTTTAGTGCCGCCTTCTTTCTGTTGAATGGTGGTATCTTTAGCCACAAACACAAAAAACTCGCCCATCTGCTCGGTAACGGCTTTGTATGGAATAATAACGCGATTACCCGACTGGCTGTTAAGTACTTTCAAGTTTGCGCTCATGCCGTCTTTTAATATCGCATGCTCGTTAGGGAACTGCACCCTTACTTTAATTGAGCCGGTTTGATCATTGACGCCGCGATCTATAGCCAGGATTTTTCCGGGTTTATCGTAGGTGGTTACGCCGTCAGGTAGTATCAATCTGAAAGTAGAGTCGGTGCTTTTTCTTTGCAGATCATAAAAACGGTTAATATCCTGCTCGTTAATCACCACGTCAACCCCGATAGGGTTTTCGCTCGACACGGTGTTTAATAAAGTAGTACCTGCTCCAACCTGCGAACCTATCCTGACCTGTGAGATGCCGATGCGACCGGTGACCGGTGCAATAATGGTAGCATAAGAAAGATCTGTTTTAGCGGATGCCAGGGCCGCTTTAGCTACATCAACCTGGCCCTTGCTGGTTGCGTATGTTGCCGTAGCCTGATCAACAGTTTGGCGGGCAATAGCATCACTTTTTAATAGCATATTATAACGGTCGATGTCCTTTTTTGCCTTATCAAGGTTTGCGTTCGCATTGGCCAGGTTGGCTTGTGCCTGCACTACTGCATCCTGAAACTTACGTCGGTCTATCTCATAAAGCGGTTGCCCTTTTTTTACTACCCCCCCTTCTTTAAAAAAGATACCTGTTATAAAACCCGACACCTGCGCGCGCAGCTCGACATTGTTTAACGATACCACAGTGCCCTGATACTGGTCGTAATAAACCGCATCACCGGTTTGTGCTTCAACTATAGTAACAGATGTTGCCGGCGGCAGCTCTTGTTTTGCTGTATTGTCTTTACATGATGCCCATGCCAGCATTGCAACCGGGGCCAACCAAAATATGTACCTTTTTTTCATTAGTATAGAGGGTAATAATCTTATATTTTCCTTTTTGTTATACAACCGTATTATTCTTGTATCTGGTCAACTGTAAGTGTTCCTAATGATTTCTTCAAGTCGATTTTGCTCGATAGTAACTGAAACAATGAATTATAATAATTAAGCTCGGCTGTACGCAGATCAGATTGTGCCACAATTACATCGAGGTAGGTTTTAATACCTTCACGATATTGCAGACTAACCACATTGTAAACATCCTTTGCCAGATCAACATTTTGTTTTACTGTTTGCCAGGCTATATAATTGCTTTTATAACTTGCCAATGCCTGGGTAAACTGCGTATTAATGGTATTTCGCGAATTTACAATGTCCAGATCGGTACGCTGAACTTCAAGTTTTGCTTTTGCCATGTTTTGCAGACGCCTGGTTCCCTGAAAAATAGGCAATGCTAAAGACAAGCCCGCATAACCTGTTGGGTAGGCATTGTTATATAAATTACCGTAACGATTATTAAAGTATGCCAGACTATAGCTACCATTTGCAGAAAGCGATGGCAAAAATCCCCAACGGTAATAGTTTACGTTTAAGCCTTTCAGATTCTTCTCTGTTTGTAGTAATTGATACTCAATGCGGTTGTTATAATTAACGGTTTGATTGGTATCTATATAAGCTTCTTTTTCGTAATTGGTCGAATCGTAAGACAGTGTGATCTGCTCTTGAGGATTCACACCCATGATCTGTTTTAAATAAGCCAGTTTAGCATTAATGCTTTCTGATGTTTGCTTGCGCAAGGCTATCTCGTTATTTAGGGCGATGGTGGCCTGTTTGTAGTCAATTTTATCTACCACACCGGCCTGATACCTGGTATAAGCATCTTTTAAACTTCTTTGCAAACGAACGATATCCTCGTTAACAATCTTCAGCTGCTTTTGCGATAATAGCACGTCGTAAAAAGCCTTGCTAACATCAGACACCACATTGATTTGACTGCTTACCGTATTTTGCTGATAATATAAGCGCGAGTAGTTGGCCGTTTTTGATGCCAGCAATACATCATTATTATATATTACCTGGCTCGCCTGTACGCCTAAACTTGAAAACTCATCTATAGATGATACAACACCCGGCGTAGTTGAAGCTACCGGACTGCCCTTAAAATAGTGATTGTAAGTTCCTGTTGAATTGATTTGGGGTAACCAGCCTGATAAGCCAATGCGAATATCGCGCTCATTGATCTGCTGGTCAATTGCAGCCTGCCTTACCGCCGGTTGATTGCGTAATGCAAAGAGTATGCTTTGCTTTAAGGTAATAACGCCCGGTATGGTATCTGCTGGTTTTTGAGCGAAAACGGTTATAGTATCAAAAATTATGATAAAGTTAATTATCAACAATAAAAATATTTTTTTCATAGAGCAGAAATGATCGGCAGATCGGTAAACAAAAACAAAAGGTCAAATTTGGCCCCGGTAATTGGTTTAATATATTTAGGGACTGCGAATATGCGCTTATAAATATGTAATATTAACAGCGCCACAACATTTTTACGTAATTTCTACAATACCAAACAGGGGTGTTAGGCTTCCGATTTTTTTTTGAAAAAAAATGAAAATTATAGACCTGAAATAAATAAAAAATTTAATTAATTTGCCGAGTGAGAAGAACAGCGTGCTTTGTTAAATAAGGCGGCTGTTAAAAAAAATTACAGGCTATATATAGGTTATAAACTTATTCATGGTATTTTTACAAAAAATTTAAGCAGGGTTAATATAGATGGTTAAAAAACTACATGAGAAAATTGCTCAATTTAAAGATGCAGCAATGATCAGGGAGAAAGGACTGTACCCGTATTTCAGACCTATTGAGTCTGCACAGGATACGGAGGTGATAATAGATGGTAAACGCGTGTTAATGTTCGGATCAAATTCTTATCTCGGATTAACAAATCACCCTAAGATTAAAGAAGCATCTAAAAAGGCAATTGACAAATATGGAACGGGCTGTGCAGGATCAAGATTTTTGAATGGTACCCTTGATATCCATATTGAGCTTGAAAACCGGTTGGCCGCTTATGTTGGCAAAGAAGCTGCTGTGTTATTCAGCACAGGCTTTCAGGTTAACTTAGGGGTGCTGTCATGCGTTTCGGGCCGTAATGATTATTTGATATTAGATGAATTTGATCACGCTTCGTTAATTGACGGCAGCCGTCTTTCATTTTCGAAGGTTATTAAATACGCACATAACGATATGGCCGATCTGGAGCGCAAACTAAGTTTGCTGCCTGAAGAAGCTGTAAAAGTTATCGTTGTTGATGGTATCTTCAGTATGGAAGGTGATATTGCCAAACTACCTGAAATTACTCAACTGGCTGACAAGTACGGTGCTAACATTATGGTTGATGATGCCCACAGCTTAGGTGTTATCGGTCATAAAGGTGCGGGTACGGCTTCTCATTTCGGATTAACTGACGAAGTTGACCTGATTATGAGCACCTTTAGTAAATCGTTGGCATCATTAGGTGGTTTTATTGCTGCCGATGCCGATACTATTGACTATATGAAGCACCGCGCACGTTCATTAATGTTCAGCGCGAGCATGACTCCTGGTTCTGTTGCGAGTGTTATTGCTGCTTTGGACATTATTGAGTCGGAACCAGAACGGATCCAAAAACTTTGGGACAATACCAACTACGCTATGAAACTTTTATTGGACGAAGGCTTTGACCTTGGCCCAACTGAAAGCCCTATCTTACCTATCTATGTAAGAGATAACGACAAAACATTCCTGGTAACCAAGCACCTGCAATCATCGGGCGTATTTGTTAACCCGGTAGTGTCGCCCGCCGTACCTTCAGATTCATCATTACTGCGCTTCTCATTGATGGCCACCCATACTTTTGAGCAGATTGAAGAAGCTGTTGAAAAAATTACCCGGGCATTTAAAGATGTCGGCGTGGTATTGGGCGTCAAAGAAAGAATATAATTATCAGCAATACAGGATGCGGCCATTTAACAGATGGCCGCATTTTTTTTTCAATACTTATAAACCATTCACCCTCTGCATGAAAAGGATAGTAACCGTAAACTCAAAAAAAGAGCTTGCAGCATTTATTGATTTTCCACATGATCTTTACCAGGGCGACCCCAACTACGTACCTGAATTGTTCATCGCACAACGCGATCTGTTAACCAAGCATCCGTTTCATAAACACAATACACTGCAATGCTTTTTAGCTTACGACGGCGATAAAATAGTTGGCCGCATTGCTGCTATCCTGAATAACGCTCACAATGCGTACAATCATGTTAATGATGGTTTCTGGGGGTTTTTTGATTGTATAAATGACCAGGAAACCGCCGATCTACTTTTCAAAACTGCCGCTGATTGGCTGAAAGAACGTAAAATAACCGACAAGTTTATTGGCCCGGTAAACTTCTCGACTAACGAGGCCTGCGGTTTGTTGATCAAAGGGTTTGACAGTCCGCCGGTACTGATGTTTACTTACAATGCACCTTATTATATTGATCTGGTTGAAAAAGCGGGATTTGATAAGCAGATAGATTTAATTGGCTGGCATTGGGAAGGTCAGGCTTACGATGATAAATCAGTTAAATTACTGGATGCCTTGCAGGAGCGTTTAAAGCGCAGTAACGTCATCATCCGTAAAGTAAGCATAAAGGATTTTAAAACAGAGACCATAAAACTGCGCGAAGTTTACAATAGCGCCTGGGATCAGAATACAGGGTTTGTACCACTTACAGACGATGAATTTGATTATCTGGCTAAAGATCTGAAACTGATACTTGACCCTGATTTTGCTTTAGTAGCCGAAAAAGAGGGCAAGGTTGTAGGCTTTGCTGTTGCGTTGCCCGATTACAACAACATTTTCCAAACCATCAAAAAAGGGCGGCTGTTTCCTACTGGTATATTCAAGTTGTTGTTTGGTAAAAGCAAGATAAAGGGTATCCGTATCTATGCATTAGGTGTTATAGAGGGTTATCGTAAGCTGGGTATCGAGGCTGTTTTATATGGTACTATTATTAAAGAGTACAAACGTAAAGGTTATGCTTATGCCGATGCGGGCTGGACGCTGGAAAACAATGTCATGATTAACAAGGCAATTGAGGCTATTAAAGGCAACCCCTATAAAACATACCGCATCTACGAAAAGGCGATATGAAGAAGAAGGTTTTAATAACCGGAGCAAGTGGATTTGTGGGGTACCACCTGTTAGTCGAAGCGTTACAGAATAACCTGGAAGTATATGCGGCAGTTAGAAAAAACAGCAAGATTGAGCACCTTAAGGATTTAAATATTCAATACGTTTATTTAGATTATGCAAATGTGGATGCGCTCAAAGCCGAATTATTGAATAAGCAATTTGCCTACATTATTCATGGTGCCGGTGCGACACGCGCTATTTCGGAAGCTGATTACAATAAAGTAAATGCCGAATACACAGCGAATCTTGCCCAGGCTGCTTCGGCTTTAGGTGATACTTTGAAAAAGTTTGTGCTGATAAGCAGCCTTGCCGCAATCGGCCCGCTTAAAACTCTGCATGGTATTATCACCGAAGACACCTACCCTAATCCTGTTACTGCTTACGGACGAAGCAAATTATTAGCTGAAAAAAAACTAAAAGCCATTAACGGACTAAACTATACTATATTAAGACCCACCGCAGTATATGGCCCACGCGATACGGGGATATTTATCTTCTTTAAACAAGTAAGTAACCACCTGGAGCCATACATCGGTAATATCGACCAAAAATTAAGTTTTATTTATGTGACCGACCTGGCAAAAGCCGCAGTGAGAGCTTTGCATAGCGGTGACATGAAAAGCTACAATTTATCTGACGGGAATTTTTATGACCGGCACGAATTAGGTGCGCTTACCAAGACTATTTTGAATGTAAAAGCGCTCAAGTTTCATCTTTGGGTAAATTTTGTAAAAATAATTGCAGGTATTTCAGAAAAAGTAAGTTCTTTGAGAAACACCGCCCCTATTTTAAATCTGGAGAAACTGGACGAGCTAATGGCTGTTAATTGGTCATGCAGTATTGAGCTTGCTAAGCAGGATCTTGAATTTTACCCGCAATACTCTTTATCCGAAGGTTTAAAAGAAACCTTGCAATGGTATAAGGATAATAATTGGATATAACAGAGACACAATATCATCAATCTACATTTTAATATTACACTATGAAAAGCAACATTAAACCTGCCGAGGGTAAACTTGGTATTTTGCTTCCCGGATTGGGAGCAGTGGCAACTACATTAATTGCCGGAGTTGAAGCCGTAAAAAAAGGATTAGCCGAACCTGTTGGTTCGCTTACCCAAATGGGTACCATTCGTTTAGGCAAGCGCACAGAAAATCGTCGTCCAAAAATTAAAGACTTTGTGCCATTAGCCAACTTAAATGATATTGTTTGGGGCGGCTGGGACGTATTCGAAGACAATGTATATGAGTCTGCCATGAATGCAAAAGTGCTTGACGCCGGTTTGCTTAACTCGGTAAAAGACGAGTTACAAAAAATCAAACCGATGAAAGCGGCTTTTGATAAAAACTATGCTAAAAACCTGACCGGCACTAACGTTAAAACCGGTACCCGTTATGAGTTGGCTCAGCAAGTAATGGAAGATATCCAAAATTTCAAAGAAGTTAACGGACTTGACCGTATAGTTTTAGTATGGTGCGGATCAACAGAGATCTATTACGAAGCATCAGACGTGCACAGCACCTTAGATAAATTTGAAGCAGGTTTAAAAGCCGACGACAAGTTAATCGCTCCAAGTATGATCTATGCTTATGCAGCTTTAAAATTGGGTATTCCGTTTGCTAATGGCGCACCAAACTTAACCGTAGACATCCCTGCATTGATAGATCTGGCTAAAATGACTGAAACCCCTATTGCGGGTAAAGACTTTAAAACCGGGCAGACTTTAATGAAAACCGTTTTGGCACCTGGTTTAGCTGCCAGATCATTAGGTGTCAGCGGCTGGTTCTCGACCAACATTCTGGGCAACCGTGATGGCTTGGTATTAGACGATCCGGATAACTTTAAAACTAAAGAGGTTTCAAAATTAGGTGTGTTAGAAGATATCTTCAAACCCGAAGAAAACGCTGAGTTATATGGCGATATCTATCACAAAATCCGTATTAACTACTACCCTCCACACGGCGATAATAAAGAGAGCTGGGATAACATCGACATTTTTGGGTGGTTAGGCTACAAAATGCAGATCAAGATCAACTTCCTGTGCCGCGATTCAATCCTGGCTGCTCCTATTGCATTAGACCTGGCTTTATTTAGCGACTTTGCTAAACGTGCCGGTATGAGCGGTATCCAGGAGTGGTTGTCATTCTATTTAAAATCGCCGCAAACCGCACCGGGCTTGCCTGCAGAAAACGACATATTTAAGCAGCTGATAAAACTGGAGAACACGTTACGCTACCTGATGGGCGAAGATCTGATTACCCACCTGGGTTTAGATTATTACGAAGAACTGGTTGAAGCAAAATAAGATGCTGTTTCATAAACTGGCCGCTACTGTTTTTGGCATCGGTTACTTAGGTAAGGGTGTCGGCACGGTAGCGGCCTTTTTTGCTGCCGTGTGTTGGTATTTTTTATTCCGTGATACCAATCCGCAGCTGGTTACTTCTCTCCTGCTTACCTTAGCTGTTATCGCTCTGGGTGTGTGGAGCGGCAACAAAGTTGAACCCATTTGGGGTAAAGATCATAGCCGGGTAGTGATCGACGAAGTGGCGGGGTTATTTGTAAGTGTGCTTTTTGTTCCGGCAACGCTGCAATACCTTATTGCCGGGTTTATTCTCTTCAGGTTTTTTGATATTGCCAAACCTCTTTTTATCCGCCGATTAGAGGCGTTACCGGGAGGTTGGGGCGTTATGGTCGATGATCTTTTAGCCGGCGTCTATGCCAACATCATTTTACACGCCATCATCTGGCTCAATTTGTTAAATGTCAAATTTTAGTAAAACCTGCTAAATTTTATTAACAGAACCTCTTATTTGACTTTTTGACCACAGAAGTCTATTGTATTTATTTACCTTTGCACCCGTTTTCAAACTCACTCAGTCTTGCGTCTACGGCTGATAATTTCACAAAATTATTGGTAAAATAAGCGCAACAGAATAAAATAAGAGGATATAAAGTGAGTTTGTATAAAGAATGTACATGGATTTTAACAGCTTATTAAGAAAGTTTTCATTTGCCGCTTTCTTATTATTTTACACTTCTGCTTTATTTGCACAGGTTACCCGGGTTACCGGTGTAGTAACTGATGGCGGCTCAAAAAAAATGGAGACGATGCCGTATGTCAGTGTAGGCTTTGCGGGTACTACTATTGGCACGGCTACCAATAGCGAAGGTCGTTATTCGATATCGACAGATAAGCCTGTTAAGCAAATAAAAGCCAGCTTTATCGGATATGAAGACGTGTTCATCAATATCAAACAGGGCGTGTCGCAGGTGGTAAATATTAAATTGATGCCGATAGAGACCGAATTGACCGAGGTTGAGGTAAAAGCAGGTAAAAAGAAAAAATATCGCAATAAGGATAACCCCGCAGTCGAACTGATCAGGCAGGTAATTGCTCACCGCGACCAAAACCGTCCAGAGGCTTATAATTACGTAGAGTATAGGGAATATGATAAAATGATGTTCTCTATAGCTAATTTGTCAGATAAATTTGCCGCTAAAAAATTCTTGCGAAAATACAAGTTTGTACTTGAAAACCGCGATAGCACCACGGTTCCTGGAAAATCATTATTACCGTTGTATCTGGACGAAAAATTATCTCAATACTATTATCGCAAAAACCCGGAGAAAGAAAGAACGGTTGTGCTGGGCACACGTACAGTCGATTATGGCGGTTCGTTAGACCAACAGGGTATAACTGAATATTTTAAATATATGTATGCCAAGGTTGATATTTATGACAACAACATCAACCTGATGACTAATAATTTTTTAAGCCCGATAGCAAACGGCGGTCCTACATTTTATAAGTATTTCATAACTGATACTGTTACTACCGACGATGGCAAAAAACTGGTTGAATTAAGTTTCACTCCGCGTAACCTGCAGGATATGCTATTTGAGGGCAAGATATACATTACACTGGACGGCAATTATGCGGTACAAATGGCTAAATTGGGTATCAACAAAAACATCAACTTAAACTTTGTTAAGTCGATGAATATCAGCCTTGAATTTGAGCAAAATCCTGACGGCCGTTATCATTTGAGCAAAAGCACCAATCTTGCCGATTTTGGTATTAACAAAAAGAAGAATGGCGGCTTGTTTGGTATCAGAACCCTGGTTTATAAAAACTACCTGGTAAATCAGCCACGGCCCGACACTGCCTATGAAAAAGGTGTCGAAGATGCTGTTGTTTCTAATGAAGTATCGCACCGCAGCGAGCAGTTCTGGCAGGAAAACAGGTTGGATACACTGACTACTGCTGAGGCAAAAGTTTATAAGAACATTGACAGCCTGTCGCACATGAAATCGTTTAAGCGCACAATGGATATTGCTACGTTGTTGTTTGCCGGATATAAATCTTTTAATTGGTTTGAGTTAGGGCCGGCAAATACTTTCTATAGCTTTAACCCTATCGAAGGTTTAAAACTAAGGTTAGGAGGTCGTACAACACCCGAACTAAGCAAACGGTACTATTTTGAAACGTATGCCGCTTATGGTTTTAAAGACGAAAAATGGAAAGGCTTTCTGAGTGCCACCTATTCGCTCAATAATAAATCGATCTACAAATTCCCTCAAAATTATATCAGGGCCAGTTTCAACCGCGATACCAAAATACCAGGCGCTTCTTTGCGATTTGTACAGGAAGATAACTTTTTGCTGTCGTTTAAGCGCGGCGAAAACGACAAATACCTGTATAATGACCTCTACAAGTTCGATTATGTACATGAGTATGAGAATCATTTCTCTTATAACCTAACGTTAAAAAAACTGACCCAATCGCCTACAGGATCGTTATATTTTATTAATAATACCGGGCAGATAAATAATCTGACTACGGCAGAGGTTTCGTTGAACTTACGTTATGCACCGCATGAGCAGTTTTATCAAGGTAAAATTTACCGGGTGCCTATACCAGGCAAGTATCCGATAATTAACTTTGATTATACCCGGGGCTTGAAGAATGTTGTTGGCAGCGCCTATAACTTTCAAAGTGTCCATGCCCGTGTCGACAAAAGGATTTATCTGTCACAATTAGGTTATGCTGATGCATTTATAGAAGGCGGCAAAATATTTGGACAGGTGCCATATCCTTTGCTGACGATTTTCCACGCTAATCAAACGTATGCATACGACTTATACTCTTATAACCTGATGAATTTTCTGGAATTTGTGAGTGATAGATACGTAGCGTTAAATATCGACCAGCATTTTATGGGTTTCTTTTTTAACAAAATTCCATTATTTAAAAAACTAAAATGGCGCGAAGTTGCTTCATTTAAAGCAATATATGGTCAGCTAAGCGACAAAAACAACCCGAGTCTGCATCCTGATCTGTATCAGTTTCCAGTCAGGGGCGACGGGACGCCTATCACTTATTCGTTAGGTGATACACCTTATATTGAGGGTAGTGTTGGTGTTGAAAATATTTTTAAATTTATACGCATCGATTTGGTGAGACGATTTAACTATCTGGATCATCCGGGTGTATCGCCATACGGTATACGCGCAAGGGTAAAACTTAATTTTTAACAGCCTGAATAAAAGTAATTAATGGCACAAGAAACATCTATACGTACAAATCTGCAGCTTGGCATTTACAAGGTAATTGACCCCTTTGTTAAGCTTTTAATTAAACTGGGCCTTACACCCAATGCGGTTACTACTATTGGGTTTGTATTGAACATTGGTGTGGCTGTGATATTTATAATCGGCGGCGAGGAAGGTAACCGCGGCGATCTTAGCTATATAGGCTGGGCAGGTGGCTTGATCCTGTTTGCCGGCTTGTTTGATATGTTGGACGGACAGGTTGCGCGCCTTGGAAACATGAAGTCGACCTTTGGTGCTTTATATGACTCTGTATTGGACAGGTATAGCGAGCTGATCATGTTTTTTGGAATTTGTTATTACCTGATAGCTCAACACTATTTTTTAAGTTCCATTTTCGCTTTCATAGCGCTTATGGGTTCAATGATGGTAAGTTACGTACGCGCCCGCGCCGAGGGCCTGGGTATTGAATGCAAAGGTGGATTAATGCAACGCCCTGAGCGTGTAGTTACCATTGGTTTGTGCGCCATCATCTGCGGGGTAAGTTCATTATACATCGGTGGAAATTATAAGCTATATGTTCCCGGCATCAGGTATCATGTTTTTGAGACGATGTCTATCTTTACTATCCCCATTACCTTACTTGCCGTATTAACCAATATCACAGCGTTTAAAAGATTAACTGACGCCAAAGCCACACTGAAAAAACAAGAGAAAATTAACACTGCGGATTGATGATGAGATTATCTATTTTACTATTATTTACTGCCCTTTGTTCTTATTTATCATTCGACCAAACCCCAATACCGGCGCCACACAAGCCTGCTTTGATGGACGAGGATAAATTCCCGACACCAACCGATAACATACAACGTTTATTTTACTTACAGCGCATGCCTAACTCAAACACCCTGATCTATGAGTTAAACACAGCAAACGGCCATTTAAATGAAGATGAACCGGTACATCCGTATTGGGTACGTTATGCCGAAAAAGGACAAAAGGAAGAATTAAGCTATATACAGCGTAAGTTTGCATATGGGATTGTAAGCAAAAAATTAGCGAATGATCAATATGATGTCAGATTTGTATCATACAAAAAATTTCCGATGCTTTTGATGAAGGCAAACGATGGAAAATATCATATCTTCGCAACAGTTGCACAAAAGCAAATGATGGTTAACCGCATTTTTGCAAAAATTGAAGGCGGCTCATTTTGGGTACCTAACATTGTTTATGTGGAATTTAAAGGGACAGATCCAAACACAGGCAGAGAAATAATAGAACGTTTTAAACCCTGATTAGCCATGGCGAAGAATTTCATATCCAACTCACAGGAATCAACAAGAATGTTTAAAAACGACTTGTTGGAAACTTTATCAAAAGTTCATTACCTGGTACCGGTATTTATTTTTGTACCGGTTATATTGGCCAGTACCTATTTAGCTTTCTTTGTTAAGCATATTGGCGCCCTGACATATTTTGAGTATTTCTTCATCGGCTTGTTTGTGTGGACCTTTGTTGAATACATTATGCACCGCTTTGTTTTTCACTATGTGCCTAAAAACAAGATCGGCTTACGCTTGCACTTTATTTTTCATGGTGTACACCACGACTATCCCAGCGATGCCAAGCGTTTGGTATTGCCACCATCGGT
Organism: Mucilaginibacter sp.; assembly: GCA_036565645.1. Taxonomy (GTDB): domain Bacteria; phylum Bacteroidota; class Bacteroidia; order Sphingobacteriales; family Sphingobacteriaceae; genus Mucilaginibacter. Next base: position 1,040 of record DATCXS010000034.1, on the reverse strand, counting down.
AAGTATCCCATTGGCTATAGGCTTTTACTTTTTGTTTGATGCCATATTGCCGCCTAATTATATTTTCGGATTTTTCCCGGGCTTTATTTTAGGCTATTTGTTTTATGATATTTCTCATTATGCTATCCACCATTTTAATTTTAAGGGTAATATCTGGAAAAAAATAAAACAACACCACATGTTGCATCATTACCAAAGTCCCGATAAAGGCTATGGAGTGAGCTCACCTTTATGGGATAAAATTTTCCGTTCAGATTTTATTAAAAAATAAAGATGAATGGCGCTATTACCAAAGGCCTGGTAGTTAATACCAAATCCATACTAACTGTTACATTTCTTTCTATTGCCTACTTGTTGTTATCAACCTGGGTAGTTGGTTTTAAATCAGATCAGGTTGTACTGGTTGTTATTTTTAACGCTTGTTTTTATTCATCTGCAATCAGCCGTAAATTTATATTAGGGTTCAGCGTATTTATAGTTTATTGGATACTCTTTGATTACATGAAGGCTATCCCGAATTATAAGATCAGTCACGTTCACATTGCAGACCTTTATAACCTTGAAAAACATCTTTTCGGTATTAATCTTAATGGTCGTATCGTAACACCTAACGAATACTGGAAAGCAAACTCAACACACTTTTTAGATATTTTGGGCGGGTTGTTTTACCTTTGCTGGATACCAGTGCCGCTTAGCTTTGCAGCTTATTTATTTTTTAAAAATCGTCGGGAATTTCTGTCATTTGCTTTGACGTTTTTTTTGGTCAACCTGCTTGGATTTGTAATTTATTATACCTTTCCGGCCGCACCGCCGTGGTATATTCAAGAGCATGGCTTTACTTTCATTGCTAACACACCGGGTAATACAGGGGGGTTAGTAAGGTTTGATCAGTATTTCAACGTCCATATTTTCCAGTCTATCTACCAAAAAGGCTCAAACGTTTTTGCGGCAATGCCGTCTTTGCATTCGGCCTACCCTATTATAGTGGTCTACTATGCATTTAAAAACCATGTGGGGCTGATGAAGGTAGTTTTGATTAC
>DATCXS010000250.1:0-3584 GCA_036565645.1 Mucilaginibacter sp. | reverse complement strand
TGAATTTGACCAATATTTCGGCAACGCCCATACACATGGTGTTTGACGAAGTTTGTGCTAAAGCCGCAGACCACGGGACAGAAGTAACCGGTAGCGAGTTAGTTGGCATGATCCCCCTAAAAGCCATGACAGATGCCGGCCGATATTTTTTGCAGAAGCAGGGAATTACCTATGTTGTAAACGAAACTAAATTGATTAATGCCGCCATTCAGGCGATGGGATTGAATGAGCTTGCACCTTTTGATCCGCAAAAACGCATTATTGAGTATCAATTAGATTAAATTGTACTAATAGTTGTATTAATATCATTCAATTGTTTGAATATAAATTCCTGATTAGAATTTATTAATAAATTTAATCGGGAATAATATAAAACTAAAAAACACCGTTTTTGAGTTTTACACATGAACGCTATCACCATTAAAATTAACTGCTTATTGGTTCTTTTTTTGCTGCTTTTTATGGTTCCTGTAGTGGCACAAACAACCAGAGCCACCACAGGTACGCAATCGCAGTTAAAAAAATTTAATGCCTCATTGGCTCAGATTGATATTGCTTTTAATTTCCCCGAGGGGTTTAAAGAGATAAAGGCGCCAAATACAGATAGCTACCAGTTTGACTATGCCATGGTACTGCCCGGTGCCGATTTCGAGATCTGGTTCAGGGTAAATACACAAAAAGAAAATGCGAAGTTGCTGTCTGATAAAAATATTAAGGTCAGTAATCCCGACTCGCTGTTTATAAAAATAGCGCAGGATCAGATAACGTCATTTACCTCAGAAAAAACCTATTCAAAAAGGATGTTGCCGCAAGACATATTAAACAGGTACAACGCCGATGCGGGTTGCATTTATTTAATAAGTATTAATAATACGCTTGTAACCAAACATTATAAATATGCCTTTATTGTCGTGCTTCAAAAAAACAGAATTGGAACAGTAATGGCCATTTGCTTTACCAACGACAAAGGCCCCGAGTTTTTTGAAAACATGAATCTGGCCAGCACTTGTTTGAAGTTTAAGGATTAGTGGGTTAAGATTGGTTATTGAAGATTAAAGATTAGTTGATGAAGATTGCTGATCTCGTCATTATCTATATCAATCTTCAATAACAAATAATCAATAACATACACGAAGTGTGGATATGTTGACAGTTTTTCAATAAAGCTTGTCCACTAAGCCTTATTTTTGCAATTAGGGCATTGCTGTGTCCTTTCGATAATATTTTAATTCAAAATGGCAGAACCAGTAAATTATAGTGAAGATAGTATCCGGTCGTTAGACTGGAAGGAGCATATACGCCTGCGCCCGGGCATGTATATTGGTAAACTGGGCGATGGCTCGGCAAATGATGACGGGATCTATGTACTGCTGAAAGAGATAGTAGATAACTCTATTGACGAGTTTGTAATGGGATCGGGCAAAACCATCGAGATCAATATCAGCGATCTTAAGGTTACAGTGCGAGATTATGGACGTGGTATCCCCCTGGGTAAGGTAATTGATTGCGTGTCTAAAATAAACACCGGGGGTAAATACGACAGCAAGGCTTTCCAGAAATCGGTAGGTTTGAATGGTGTGGGTACCAAGGCTGTTAACGCTTTGTCAACCTCATTCATCGTACAATCATACCGTGACGGCCGCACAAAAATAGCCGAGTTTGAAAAAGGCGAACTGGTAAGAGAAGAGCCGGAAAAAGACACCACGCAACGCAATGGCACGGCTATAAATTTTTTGCCGGACGATAGTATTTTCAGACATTACCGTTACATCCCCGAGTTTATTGAGAACATGATCTGGAATTATGTTTACCTTAATTCGGGCCTGACTATCAACTTCAATAATCAAAAATACTTTTCGGAACGGGGATTATTTGACTTGTTAACTAAGAATACCGATGCCGAGACTATTCGCTACCCAATCATCCACCTCAAAGGTGATGATATTGAAATAGCCATGACGCATGGTCAGCAATATGGCGAGGAATATTATTCATTTGTAAATGGCCAGAATACCACGCAGGGTGGTACACACCAGGCGGCTTTCCGCGAAGCGGTAGTTAAAACCATACGCGAGTTTTATAAAAAAGAGTTTGATGCATCTGATATCCGGGCGTCAATTGTGTCGGCTATTTCAATTAAGGTACAGGAGCCGGTGTTCGAGTCGCAAACCAAAACCAAGTTGGGGTCATTAAATATTGGTCCTGACGGCCCCTCGGTTCGTGGTTTTGTGAATGATTTTGTAAAAAAGGAACTGGACAATTATCTGCATAAAAATTCCGCTACTGCTGATGCGCTGCTGAAACGCATTATGCAATCAGAGCGCGAGCGTAAAGACATTGCAGGTATTAAAAAGCTGGCTAATGAGCGCGCTAAAAAAGCATCGCTGCATAACCGTAAACTACGCGACTGTAAGTTGCATTTTGACGATACCCACGAGCGCAGGCAAGAAACTACATTATTCATCACCGAGGGCGACTCGGCAAGCGGATCGATCACCAAATCGCGCGATGTGATGACCCAAGCCGTATTCAGCTTAAAAGGCAAGCCGCTAAACTGCTTTGGTTTAACAAAAAAAGTGGTTTATGAAAACGAGGAGTTTAACCTGTTGCAGCATGCCCTGAACATTGAGGATGGCCTTGAGGGCTTGCGTTATAATAACATTGTTGTTGCTACCGATGCCGATGTGGACGGTATGCACATCCGCTTGCTGTTGATGACTTTTTTTCTGCAGTTTTTCCCCGACGTTGTAAAGGCGGGTCACGTTTCTATACTGCAAACACCGCTGTTTCGGGTACGTAATAAAAAAGAAACGATTTACTGCTATAGCGATGAAGAGCGCCGCAATGCCATTGCTAAACTTGGCTCGAAGCCTGAAATTACCCGATTTAAAGGTTTGGGCGAAATATCGCCCGAGGAGTTTGGTTTGTTTATCGGTAAAGACATGCGCCTGGATCCGGTGATATTGAAAGACGCCAATATTAAAGGCTTGTTAGAATATTTTATGGGTAAAAACACCCCGGCAAGGCAGCAGCATATTATAGGCAACTTACGGGTTGAGAAAGATGATGAAAGCGTAAACCCAACCATTGCTGAGGATGAAGTGTTAGCCGTGGCATAACCTTCCTCTAAATAGAAAAAGCCCTTTTGTTCGATAAGAACAAAAGGGCTTTTTCTATTTAATGATTTCTGCTTTTTGAAGAATATGCAAACCTTTACTTAAAATATTCCTTATCTTGTTTCCCTTCCTTTTTTACAGGGGTTTATAAATGATTAATCACGAAATCAAGATAGCTTTTCAGGAGTATAATTCGACTACCGAATTGAGTACTACAGATCAGGAATTATGTGCAGAGGCCATGAAAGCAATGAAGCACTCACATTCTCCATATTCCAAATTTAAAGTAGGCGCCGCTTTGCGATTAAAGAGCGGCAAAATCATACATGGCAGCAACCAGGAAAATGTAGCCTATCCCTCCGGGCTATGTGCCGAGCGGGTAGCGCTGTTTTATTGGGGTGCCAATCATTCGGACGATCCTATTGAAACAATGGCGGTTACTGCTCATACGGATGAATTTGAACTGCA
>DATCXS010000235.1:0-12855 GCA_036565645.1 Mucilaginibacter sp. | reverse complement strand
CTTGCCTTATAGTACGGTTCTTTCAACTTGTCTCGGTCCCAATGTTGCAGCAGGGGTTCAGCTTAAAAAAATCAGTACAACTGTTGCAGTAAAGGTTCCACCGTTACCAGATCATTTTAATAAGCATTAACTGTATCAGGGTGTATCACCGTATCATGATACACTATTAACGTTTAATCCGGGTGGCTAATAGGCTAATTCAACTGCTCTGCCAGCTTCCTCATTTCCATAACCGGCGAGCGCTTTTCGTAAAGGATAGCGTAAACGGCATCAACTATAGGCATGCTTACCTGGTATTGTTTATTAACCTCGTGCAGGCAGTTTACCGCGTAGTAACCCTCGGCAACCATGTTCATTTCTAACTGCGCCGAGGTAACGGTATACCCCTTACCTATCATATTGCCAAAGGTACGGTTACGGCTAAATTGCGAGTAGGCAGTAACCAGCAGGTCGCCCAGGTAGGCTGATTCCTTGATGTCGCGATTAATGGGGTGTACGGCGTTCACAAAGTGCATCAATTCGCGTATAGCATTTGATATCAGCACCGCCTGGAAGTTATCGCCATAACCTACGCCGTGGCAGATACCACCCGCAATAGCATAAATATTTTTGAGCACGGCGGCATATTCGGTGCCGTAGATATCGTCAGACACAATAGTTTTGATGTAGCGGGTATTCAGCATGCCCGCAAACTCTGCGGCCAGCGCCGGGTCGCCAGAGGCTATAGTAAGGTAAGACAGCTTCTCTAATGCCACTTCTTCTGCATGGCAAGGCCCGCTGATCACCACAAAATTATCAAAAGAGATATCATACTTCTTATGTAAAAACTCACCGATGATCAGGTTTTCATCAGGCACAATACCCTTTATGGCCGACACTATTTTCTTGCCTTTAAAGTCGTCGTCCGTAATGTCTGTCAGCGCTTCTTTGAGAAACGCGGCAGGTACGTTGAGTAATATCACATCAGCTTTAGCTATTAACGCTTTCAGGTTTGTGGAGATATTTTCGGCAGGCACCTTTATTTCAACCGAACTCAGGTAATTGGGGTTATGACCAAATTTGCGTACATGCCCGACAGCCTGTTCATTCCGCATCCACCAAAAAATCTCTTTCTCGGCGTCGTTATCAGTCAGCATTTTAATATTGGCCGTAGCCCAGCTACCCCCGCCAACAACTAATATTTTGTTGTTTTTATATTGCATTAATAAGTACGGCCGGGCTTATCCGGCAAAACAAAGTTAGAAATTAAAGTAAAAAAGAAAGGCCAACCCCACGGCCGACCTTTCTTTTATTTCATTTTTACGATGTTACTTGCTTAGGGATCGCTTTGAAAAATTCGGCTAAAGCTGTTTCCCTTGAACCGTTGGCTAAAGCCAACAGCAATGAAAATTCACTTTTAACACCTCTTTAATTCATTACCGTCCCATTTATGAGGCGGCAAAACAGCATCAGGTATACAGGCTTTAGCCAAAAACGGTAGTCGGACTTTTAAAGCCGGTTGCCTGGTTACTTGGTATCCTTAGCGTCAAATAACTTCGACTTATCCACCTTGTCAACCAACGATCCGTCTTTTAATGTTTTGGATATCGCCGGGTACGGAGCCGACACTACTTCGTCGCCTGCCTTAAGGCCGCTCAATATGCGGATATACATATCGTCCTGTATCCCGGTGGTAACCTGTACCTGTTTAACTTTGCCCGCATTGTACACAAACACATATTCTTTTGCGGGCGCATTGCTTGCCGTTTTATTGCCTGCATCGTCCTTTTTAGCGACATTGTCAGTCTTCTTTTCCTCGCGGGTAGTAACAGCCTGAATGGGCACCGCCAAACCTTTATCGTGATTGGTCATGATGTCCACTGTAGCGGTTAACCCGGGGCGAAATGGCGATGGGTTATCCCTGCCTTTTTTTAACAGATCCACGTATGATTCAGGCACTATTCTAACCTTAACCGTAAAGTTAGTTACCTGGTCGGCCGTAGTACCCACTACGTTGGCCGAGCTGCCGATTTCAGTAACCACGCCTTTAAATTTCTTGCCTAAAAAGGCATCTACTTCTATTTTTGCCGAGTCGCCAATGGTAATGCGGTTAATGTCGTTTTCGTTCACGTCAACGTTTACATCCATCTGGCTCAGGTTTGATATGGTCATGATCTCGGTACCGGCAAACTGGGCAGTACCCAAAACACGCTCACCTTTTTCTATCGACAGTTTTGATATCACGCCATCAACCGGCGAATAAATGGTTGTTTTATATAAATTGTCCTGTGCTTCTTTTACCGATGCCGATGACTGCGCCAGCCCGTATTTAGAACCAATTACGTTTTGCTTGGCAGCTTCTAAGGCAGCTTTAGCACCTTCATAGCTTGCTTTGGCATTGTCAAACTCGGCAGCGGTTAACACCTTGTTATCAAACAACTCCTTACTTCTTTTATAGTTAGATGCCTGGTTGTTAAAGGTAGCCTCGGCTTGTTTCAGCATTTGTGCAGAATTACCTACACTGGCTTTTTGTGAGTTGTATGACGCCACCGCGCGCTCATAACCAGATTTCAAAATATCCGGACGAATACGGCAAATCAGCTGTCCTTTCTTTACCACATCGCCCTCTTTAACTGGCAGCTCAACCACTTCGCCCGATACTTCAGGGCTGATCTTTACCTCAATATGTGGTTTTATTTTTCCGCTGGCCGATACCGTTTCATTAATATCACGTTCGGCAGCCTTTTCGGTTGCTACCTGGGTGTTGGTTGATTTGCCTATGATGCCTGTCGCTTTGCCAATTATCAGCAATACAATTAAGGCGCCAATTGCAATCAGGATATATTTAGTAGTCTTTCCCATGATGGATTGGTTTGGTATTTTAAAGTGTGATGGTGTTGCCCAGGTAATAATCAATGATCTTGCTTCTGAAGATGACAGCATACCTGGCCTCGATCATGTCATTTTCTGATTTATTAAAATTAGTAACCGCGGTGTTGTAGTCCAATGAATTTACCAGGCCAACATCATAACGTTGTTTGGTAACATTCAATGCGGCTTTGTTAGCATCATAAGTTTGTTGTGCCGATTGATATTGCTTTTCGGCAGCACTTAAATCTAACACCGCCTGTATGATGGTTTTACTTAAATTATTTTTGGCAATCTGTGTATTTAACGCTGCACTTTCATAATTAAGCCGGGCCTTACGCACAGCAGTACGCGCACTAAAGCGGTTAAAAATCGGTATCTGCACGCTCAAGCCTATGCTTTGGTTAAAATTATCGCTGATTTGAGTAAAAGCAGAGTATGGCCCATAAATTGGCTGCGAATATGCTGTTACTACTGATTGGCCGGTAGCCTGAACAACGCCTATCTGCTGATTGATGATAGTTTCGCCAACCAAACGCTGACTGAGCCTGTTAGAATAGCTTGAGGCTAAACCTCCATATAAACTAACCGTGGGGTAATAATAACCTTTAGCCAATGAAATAGCTTGTTGATATGTTTTTTGCTGCAACTCGGCCAACAATACATCCGGGTTAACAGTTAATGCAGTTTTTACAACTTCGTTTGCATCATAAACGGTTTTAATATTAGTCATTTTGCTGATATCCGGGCGTTCTACGATAATCGGCGCGTTTGGATCCATCTCCATATACTGTTTCAGTACCAGCATAGACAGATCCAACTGGTTCTGAGCCGTAGTTAAATTCAGAGTTGCTGTGGATACCTGCGCTTTAGCCTGCGACAGATCGGCCAGTGTTTGATTACCTACCTTAAAGCTGATATTCGATTTCTCAAAATTCTGATTAGCAATATCAACTTGTTGTTTCGCGGCATCTACCAGGTCCTGGTTAGTTAGTATCTGTAAGTAATCTGTAACTACGTTTAAGATCAGGTCATTCTTTATTTTTGATGTCTGGCCTTTGTTAACGTCCAGTAATAATTTATTTTGGATGATCTGATTATGTAACTGCCCGCCCTGATAAACTGTAAATTGTAATTGTGCATTACCATTTACATTTAATGAGGTTGACGAGGTGTAAGTAAAAGCACCCGCCACCTGGCTGCGGCCAAAGTTATATCCGCCCTGGGTGCTTGCATTTAAGCTGGGCAGCCGGTTGTTTTTTGCCTGTTCCAAATCGGCCAGGCCTAAAGATTCATTTACCTGAGCCTGCTTAATAGTAAGGTTATTGGCTAAAGTACGGTCGACCGCCATTTGCAGGGTGATCTTTTCCTGAGCGCTGACTTTTAAACCTGTAGTGGCTAAAATGAGCACAAAACACATACTTATTCGTCCGAAAATATGTTTTATCATAAACTTTATTACTGCAACAGTTTGAGATATACCTATTAGATATTAGATTTGGTTTCCTGATTAGCAATCCCTCAAATCTATCATCAATTAGTTAAAAAATAAATGTACCTGGTAAAAACTCCCTGGCTTCTTAAAAAGCTGTATCCTTCATTTACATGGGATACAGGTAATGCCGCCGACCGCTGCATTTATCTGACGTTTGACGATGGACCTATACCCATTGTTACACCTTTTGTCCTAAATATTTTAAAACAGTACAACGCCAAAGCTACATTTTTTTGTATCGGCGATAATGTACGCAAACATCCCGACATTTTTGAGCAGGTAAAAGCCGACGGTCACGCCATCGGCAATCATACATATAATCATTTAAAAGGCTGGGATACTGACGACTGGACCTATCTTGATAACTTTCTTTTGGCCGACGAAATAATCGGCAGTAAACTTTTCAGGCCGCCTCATGGCCGCATTAAAAGATCACAGACCGCATTATTAAAAAAAGCCAAGCCCAATTTGAAAATCATTATGTGGAACGTTTTGAGTGCCGATTTTGATGCTGCTGTCGAGCCTGAACAGTGTTTAAAAAACGTAACTAAAAATACACAGCGCGGTGATATTGTGCTGTTTCACGACAGCCTTAAAGCCTTTGACCGATTAAAGTATGCTTTGCCTAAAGCAATGGAATATTGGAGTAAACAGGGTTATACTTTTAGTTCGCTTGCTGCTGAGTAACGTCCGGGGCTTGATTACCATCATTTTTTGCGATAGTGTAGACTACCGCGCCCACCACAATCACCGCCAATACAATCAGACCTATCCATCCTTTGCGTTTGTCCTGACGCATAAGCCAGATCAAAAACACCACCAAAGGAATCACAAAAATTGTCCAGAAAATAATTGAAGGCCCTGTCATATACCCTCCGGCCCCCTGAAGGGACAATTAAAAGTGAATACCATTTTGATCTTTTTCATTATTAAATTATTTGTTCCCGTTTAAGGGAATCAGAAGGCTTACATCGGCATGCGTGCCAGCGGGGCTACGCTTTGCGACGTAAATTCGCCGTTTAAGTATTTGTGATAACCGGCAATGGCAATCATGCCTGCGTTGTCTGTACAATACTGCATTTCAGGAATAAAGCAATTCCATCCATTTTGGTCGCACATAGCTTTTGTGCCTAACCTTAAACCGGTATTAGCCGACACTCCCCCTGCCAAAGCAATATCCTTTATGCCGTAGTGCATAGCTGCTTTTTTTAATTTATTAAGCAGGATAGTTACTATCCTGTTTTCAACAGAGGCACAGATGTCATTGATATTTTCGGCAATAAAGTCGGGGTTCTTTGCCACATTATCCCTGATAAAATAAAGTATCGATGTTTTCAATCCACTGAAACTAAAGTCAAAACCCGGTATTTGCGGCTCCGGAAATTTATAAGCCTCAGGATAGCCCTGGCGTGCATTTTTATCAATAAGCGGCCCGCCGGGATAGGGCAGCCCCAATATTTTACTGGTTTTATCCATCGCCTCGCCGGCTGCATCGTCCAATGTCTGGCCAACAACTTCCATATCAAAATAATCTTTTACCAAAACAATCTGGGTATGGCCGCCCGACACGGTAAGGCAAAGAAAAGGAAATGATGGCTTATTGTCGCCAATAAAATGTGCTAAAACATGCGCCTGCATGTGGTTAACTTCAATAAGAGGGATGCTTTTTGCCAGCGCAAAAGCCTTGGCAAATGATACCCCTACAAGCAATGAGCCTAAAAGTCCCGGCCCGCGTGTAAAAGCTACTGCATCAACCGCATTTTTGCTTACTTTTGCCCTCGCGAGGGCCTGTTGCACAGCCGGAACAATGTTTTGCTGATGAACCCTTGAGGCAAGCTCAGGGACAACGCCGCCGTAAGCTTCATGGATAGATTGATTGGCAATAACATTGCTCAATACCTTTCCGTCAACACAAACCGATGCGGAGGTATCATCACATGAAGATTCGATGGCTAAAATTACAGGCACGCTTAATAAGTTAAAAGTCAAAAAATGACTGAGGCTTTGATAAATTTTATAATAAAATTCAAAAAGTAAAACAGTTTCAGGGTTTTTGAATTTTTACTTTTGAATTGCGAATTAAAAGACAAAGTTATTAAAAAACTAATAAAAATAGCGCTTGGCATTGTACTGTTCCTGCTGTTAATGGCAAGCGTGTTGGTACTGGTGTTTCAATATAAACCTGTACAAACCTGGGCAGCCAAAAAGGCGGCCGCGTACCTTTCCGGCAGATTGGGCACAGAGGTAAACGTAAAGAGCCTCTATATCAAGCCCTTTAGCTCGGTGGTTTTAGAGGATTTTTATGTTTTAGATAAAGTGCGCGACACACTGGTACACACACCCAAACTAACTGTGGAGTTGAGCGGCTTTTCGTTATTTAGTAGTATTCAACAGCGCAGGCTCAACTTTAAGCTGATACAGTTAGACAATGGATCTGTTTACCTGAAAAAACAACTCGATGGTGTTACTAACCTGCAATTTGTTATTGACAGCCTGAAATCAAAGGATACTACCAAAACCACCCCCGGCAAGCCCTGGATCATGACCTTTGAAAAATCGGTGATTAATAATTTTCATTTCCGCTATAAAAACCTGAAAAAGCATGAGATAGTTAATGGTATAAACTTTGACGACCTTGACATTTACAACCTGAGCGTTACTGTAAACAATATCGATTTAGTACATCACACCTTCGCGGGCGATGTGCAGCATCTTACCCTGAAAGAAAAAGGCGGCTTTTATCTGAAAAATTATTCTGCGCTAACTACCATTGACAGCAACCGTATATTGGCCAGGCATCTGTTTATCCAAACGCCGCATTCATTACTACGTAATTATCTGAACATGCGCTTTAAGTCGTTCGATGATTTCAACGATTTTACCCGTAAGATCAATATGGATGGTCACTTCAACAAGTCGCATATTTCATCTACTGATATTGCTTATTTTACAAGGGCACTCGAAAAAATCAATTTCGAACTTGGCGTTAACGGCCGTATACAAGGCCTGGTAAATAATTTAAAAGCTACCGATTTAACGGTTACGGCGGGACAGGCTACCTTTGTCAAGGGTGATTTTAGTATAAAGGGCCTGCCCGATTGGGACCACACCTACCTTGACCTTAAGTTTGACCAGATTGCTTCTAATAAAAAAGACCTCGACTTTTTATATACCCATTTTACCGGCCAACCAAAAGCTGCCATGCCCGAAATTGTAGGCAAGTTTGGCAACGTAAACTTTACCGGTACTTTTAAAGGTTCGCAAAGCGACTTTAATGTAGCCGGTATTTTTAAAACGCAGCTGGGCCGTTTTGACCCCAATATTAAACTCAAAACAAACCAGGCAGGAATACCTGCCTACGGCGGCACTATAGACGCTTATAATTTTGATTTAGGCCGTTTATTGAGCGATACCACTTTTGGCCGTACCTCATTTAAAGCCTACGTTAATGGCCGTGGCAACGAGCTTAAAAACTTTAATGCCAACATTAGCGCCAACATCGCCTATTTTCACCTGAAAGGTTACGACTATAAAAACATTGCTGTAAACGGTAACTATGCGGGTAAGAAGATAAACGCCAAACTAACCATCAACGATAAAAACATTAAGTTTGATGGTAACGGTCGCGTCGATCTTAATCCAGCCTTGCCGGTATATTCCTTTATAGCAAATCTTCATGATGCCAATCTGAATAAGTTGAAGTTGATGCGGGATACAATTATCATTAGTGCACAGCTTAACACTACATTTTCCGGTAATAACCTGAAAAATCTGGAAGGCAGGGTAAGGTTATCACCCATACGTATTATCGACCCAAGAAATAATTACCTGTTAGATTCGGTTTATTTCTCGGCCAGCGGCAAAGGCGACTCAAGAAGCATTACGTTACGCTCTGACGCACTGGACGGCACACTTAAAGGCAGTTATGATCTGGCTACTTTGCCCTCGTACTTCAAAACCATCGCTAAAAAATACGTTCCGTCTTTGCAGTTGGATATAACGCCCCCTAAACCGCAGAACTTTGAGCTGAATTTACAGATCAAGAACCTGGACCCGTTAACGGCTATTTTCCTGCCCGATTTAAAAATACCGGAGCAGGGTACTTTTATCGGCGCATTTAATTCGGCCGAAAAAACAGCAACTATCAACGGCTATATCAAGACTATCAACTATAAAAAGATCCTGTTACATGATTTTATTTTGGACGAAAGCACCAACGACAATAACCTGAGCGTAAACATATCTTTAAGGCAAATTGACTTGAGTAAGGACTTGTTAATTAAGAATATTGGCATTACCAATTTTGTTAACAACGACAGCCTTAAATTTAACGTTAAACTGGCCGACAAGGATGCTACCAACCAGTTAGACCTTTACGGCCTGGTTGAGTTTGGCCGCGATACTACGGCAAAACTAAAACTGCTTCCATCGGACGTTATTATTGAGCATCAAAAATGGCGCTTGCAGGAGCAGGTGCGAATCAGGCTGCTGGACGGTAAAACACAAATTTCGGGTTTTGAGCTTTCAAATGGTGAGCAGGTGGCCCGCATTAATGGCTTTATCTCTGATAACGCGGCCGACCAGTTAAAGGTGTCTTTCAATAAATTCAGCATGTCAACGCTTAATGAGCTGACAAAGGCCGCGGATATACAGCTGAACGGCACCATGAATGGCGATGTGGTTCTAAGCTCCATACTTAAATCGCCTGGCGTTGACGCACAATTGGCTATTGACTCATTTAAAATGAACAATACCGAGGTGGGTAATATAAAAGTAGTGTCAAGCCTCGATAATAAGCGAAGCCGCGCAAACATGAAAGTCAATATCCTTAACAAAGGGCTTGAAACGCTGAACATTGCCGGGGCTTATTATCTGGGTAAAGGCACTGATGATAAGCTTGATTTTGATGTAAAGATGACGCAGACCGAGGCTGTTATTTTTGAACCTTTTATAAAAGACCTGGTATCTAACCTGAAAGGAACCGTCTCGACAGATCTTAAACTTACCGGATCGCTGGCTAAACCCGAGCTAAACGGCGATATCACACTGGATAATACCGGCCTTACGGTAAACTATCTGAAAACGCCATATACGGTGAGCAATAAACTAAATGTGCACAACAGTGTGGTCAACATCAACAACATGATATTGAAAGATGGCAAAGGCGGTATAGGTATAGCCAATGGCAAGGTTGATCTGAATAACCTTACCGACCCTACTATTGACATCTCATTAAATGCCAAAAACCTGCTGGCGCTGAATACTAATTTTAAAGACAATCACCTGTATTTTGGTACCGCCTATGCCACCGGCGACTTTAGCTTTGTTGGGCCTATTGATAACATGAACATCAATATTAACGCTTCGACCCAGGCCGGTACGATATTTAATATCCCGTTAAACACATCAACCACCGCCAGCAATTACGATTTCATCAACTTTGTAAGCCATAAAGACACAGCAGTAGTCCAAATAGATAAGGCTAAGGCATTTAGCGGCGTTACGTTAAACTTTAATCTGAATGTTGATGAGAAAACCATTGTAAAAATAACTACCGACTACGGTGTACTTCAAGGCAGCGGACAAGCCCGAAACCTGAGCCTGCGCATAAACAGCCTGGGCGATTTTGATATGTTTGGCGAGTTTACCATTACATCGGGCAAGTTTGATTTTACGGCTAAGAATTTTATTAGTAAAAACTTTACGGTAAACCCAGGCGGCACTATCCGCTGGACAGGCAACCCAAGCAATGCCCAAATTAACCTTAGCGCTATTTATGAGGTACGCGCCGAAGTTAAGCCTTTGTATGATGCTGCGGGTTACCCAAGCCCCAAGGGTTCTAACCCTGAATTGGTACAAGCCGAATTGTTAATCACTAATTCACTGATCCAGCCGGATATCAATTTTGACTTTAACTTTCCTACCGACCCATCAATTAAGGATGAACTGGCTACTTACCTGGCAGACAATAACAACCGTAACCGGCAGGCTTTAAGCGTTATTGTAACCCGGAGTTTCGCTTCGGGGGCAGGCACCAACAACATAACTAACCAGGTTGCTGGCACAGCGCGCAGTGCAGCTTTAGAGTTTGCGTTTAATAAATTAAATAACCTGATTGCACAATCGCATGTAGTTAAAAACCTGGATTTGAATATACGCTCGTTCAATGACGTAAGTGCATCATTGAAATTGGCGCACGAAAGGATAATACTTGACGGAAGCTTGTTTAATACAACAGGCAGCAGTTCGCTGTCTCTTAATAGTACATTATTCAATTCAGATTTTAATGCGCTCACCAAGGACTTTCAGGCGTCTTACCTGATTAAAAAAGACGGTTCGCTGAGCGGGCGCTATTCCTATCGCGCATTGAATACCACGCTGGGTGCCATTGATCAAAACTCGATACAGTACGTAAACGGACTGGGCTTAGTTTACCAGCGCGATTTTGATACCTTCGGCGAGTTTTTAAGATATATTTTCACTCATCGCCGTGCGCTTTCAAATAAACAAATAGCACCAATGCCAACGCCTATAACCACACCATTAACAAACGGCACAAAAACTACAACGCCGCCTACTACCGTGGAGCCTGCAAAAAAGGAAGAAGAAGAAGAATATTAATGATTGCGCATAATGGTATGATCCATCTTGTCGCGCTTGGTTTTTAAGTATGCCTCGTTATGTGGATTAGCAGCAATTTCTATGGGGACATTCTCGACCACTTCAAGTCCGTAACCAATTAACCCCGCACGCTTTTTGGGGTTATTGCTCATTAAACGCATTTTGGTAACACCTACATTACGCAATATCTGCGCACCAATACCATAATCGCGCTGATCCATTTTAAAGCCCAGTTTAAGATTAGCCTCGACAGTATCAAAACCATTTTCCTGCAGGTTATAGGCTTTTAGTTTATTTACCAGCCCAATGCCCCGGCCTTCCTGGTTCATGTAAACAATAACGCCTTTACCCTCTTTTTCAATCATCTCCATAGCCTTATGCAACTGCGGGCCGCAATCGCAACGGCACGAACCAAAAATATCGCCGGTTACGCATGAGCTGTGTACACGTACCAATATAGGCTCGTCCGGGGCCCAGGTTCCTTTTACCAGCGCAATATGATTTTCGCCGGTATTAATCTGGGTATAAGCTGTCATTTCAAAATCGCCCCACTCGGTTGGCAGTTTCACAGATACCTCTTTTTTTACCAATGTCTCCGTATCCAGACGATAAGCTATCAGATCTTTTATCGATACTATTTTCAGGTTAAAATCTTTAGCCATCTGCAATAATTCAGGCAAGCGGGCCATATCGCCATTTTCGGTCATGATCTCACAGATCACTCCTATAGGTTCCAACCCGGACAATACAGCCAGATCAATCGTGGCTTCGGTATGTCCTGCCCTGCGCAGCACTCCCCCGTTTTTGGCTATCAGCGGAAAAATATGTCCCGGACGGCCCAGGTCCTCCGGCTTGGTAGCAGGATCAATCAGAGCTAATACGGTCTTTGAACGGTCAGTAGCTGATATGCCGGTGGTGCATCCTTCCAGCAAATCTATTGAAACGGTAAAATTAGTTTCGTGCGAGGTGGTATTGTGGCTCACCATTAGCTCAAGTTCCAGTTCGGCAGCGCGTTGTTGCGTAATGGGCGCACAAACCAAACCACGACCATAACGTACCATAAAGTTGATAGCCTCGGGCGTAGCATATCGTGCAGCCACTAAAAAGTCACCTTCGTTTTCCCTGTCCTCATCATCAACCACAATAATTATTTTGCCTGCTTTTATAGCTTCAATAGCTTCTGGTATAGTATTTAGCATCTTTTAATTTTTGTTACCTTATTATATAACGTAGCTTTTAATAACAAAGTTAACGCATAACAAAATTATTCTGGTCTGCTTTGTGTAATGTTTAGTTGACCTTGCAGTTATAGATATTACTATTAAAACCTGCGCCTACGTGCTGTTTGGCCACAACAGAAAACTGATACCGATACTGTCCGCGGGCAATCGGGGTTTTAAAAGTTAATTTTAAAGGCCTGCCATTTACGGTTCCTGCCAGTGGATAGGTGTAATAAGTGCGCACCTGTGTTTGGTTATCGGTGAATGTTAATATCAAAAAGGCCTTGGTTAATTTAAGGCGTTCAATATCATGCCGAGAAGCGTCAACCGATACCTCAAATGTGCTCTCTTCGCTGTTTTTTAAACTGCTTACCGGATTTAATACACGCACATTCACATTGGCAAATGATGTAAATTGATCAATAAAAGTCAGGTAATATTTTTTTCCCTTCGGGATAATGACCTCCCGGCTGGTTTTATCAACCGGGCCATCAGAAACATAGGCTACGGCCTTATTCTGAAACTTCTGTTCTAAGCCTGGTAGATAATTATATTGTGTCTTTTTATACCAGATATCGTTTACGGCAAAACACTCCTGTCCGGTATAAAAAGTATAATACGACGGCTCATTATAAGTATTGTCAAAAACCAGCGGCAGGCCATTGGCTTTTT
>DATCXS010000393.1:0-4679 GCA_036565645.1 Mucilaginibacter sp. | reverse complement strand
ATTTTGCCCGAATCTCTTCCCCCCTCAAAAAGGCGGCCGCTTGATGTAAAAAAGATCAATCCGTTCACTTCGGTATTTAAACTAAAAAAGTATCAGTCGGTATTTGGCCTGGCGATATCATTGTTCCTGATTTATTTTGCTGGGCAAGCAGTACAAACCGTATGGACATTTTACACCATGTCTAAATTTCACTGGGACGCCGACCTGGTAGGCTATTCGCTTGGTTTTGTCGGGTTGCTGATAGCCCTGGTACAAGGCGGCCTGATCCGTATTATTTTGCCAAAGCTGGGCCAGGAACGCAGCATCTGGATAGGACTTATATTTTACGCTACCGGCCTCATACTTTTTGCATTTGCGACCAAAGGCTGGATGATGTTTGCCTTTTTAATACCTTATTGCCTGGGCGGCATAGCCGGCCCGGCGCTGCAAGGCTACATGAGCACCAATGTACCCGATAACGAACAAGGCAATTTACAGGGCGGTTTAACCGGGCTGATGAGCTTGAGCGCCATATTAGGGCCGCTGGCCATGACATCGTCATTCCATTATTTTACTACCCCTAATCCGTGGTTCCAATTTCCGGGGGCACCGTTTCTTATAGGCGCATTTTGTATGCTGCTAAGTGCCGTTTTAGCGGTTAGAAGTTTTAAGAGAAACACAAATTAATTTAATTGGTTATACAAACTGCAAATCTCAACTACTAAACATTTATATGGCCGACGAGCTATCATCCATAAAAAAATTAACCAAAGAGGTTAAAAAAAAGACACGGTCGGCTGCTTTAGGCTTTATTTTCATCACCATTTTTATTGATGTGCTGGGTTTGGGTATAATTTTACCTGTAATGCCTAAACTATTGCAAACATTAGGGCATTTTGATCTCAGTACAGCTTCAAAATACAATGGCTGGCTTACGTTGATCTATGCGTCTATGCAATTGGTTTTTGCATCTATTATGGGCAGCCTGAGCGACAGATACGGGCGCAGGCCGGTATTGCTCATATCTTTATTTGGCTTTAGTATTGATTATATGTTTATGGCCTTTGCACCCTCAATAGCCTGGCTGTTTGTAGGGCGGTTTATAGCCGGCGTAACCGGTGCCAGTACGGCCACAGCAACCGCTTACATTGCCGACATCAGCACGGGACATAAACGTGACGCTAATTTTGGTTTAGTTGGTGCAGCATCGGGCATCGGATTGATTTTAGGTGTGGGCCTGGGCGGTTACTTAGGCGAACTTGATATTAAGTTTCCTTTTATGGCGGCAGCGGGCTTTGCAGCCCTCAACGGACTTTACGGTTTATTTGTATTACCAGAATCGCTGAAACCGCAGCACCGGCGCAGGTTTGAGTGGAAAAGAGCAAACCCGCTGGGTTCATTAATCCGGGTATTTACTAAACACGTTGGGTTGGCCGGACTTATAGGCGCTATACTATTGGTTTACACTGCACAAAAGGCCGTCGAATATATGCTGTCGTTCTTTTTATATGAAAAGTTTAACTGGTCAATGCACAGCGTAAGCTTACTGGCGCTGTTTATCGGCATACTATTGTTTTCTATACAAGCCGGGCTGATACGCTATACCATCCCAAGATATGGTCAGCAAAAAAATATAGTGGGCGGCATTATATTTTATGCCATCGGTTTAACGCTGATAGCATTTACCACTCAGGGATGGATGGTATATTTATTTATGATACCGTATTGCCTGGGTGGTATTTCGGGCCCGGCATTACAAGGGTTTGCAACTAATAAAGTGGCAAAGAATGAGCAAGGCGAATTGCAGGGCGCTATTACTATCATTAACAGCATCAGCGTAATAGTGGGGCCGGCAGTATTCAGCTTTTTGTTCTCACATTACACGGATAAACAATCAGGCATATATTTTCCCGGTGCGCCATTTTTACTGGCAGCTATATTAATGATTGTCAGCGCTTTCCTGGCGATAAAGAGCTTTAGCAGCAAGGTTAAAAAAGTAAGGGTCAAAGCCAGATCAGTCAAGACCACTCACACCCCCTGATATCACAAATTTCATCATATCGGCAGCGTTTTTATCAATAGGCTTTACTTTATCTGACGAAACGATAACTACCTGACCGGCAAACGAATACGAGTAAGGAAAATACACGGCAACCTCGCCCGGCAAGCCTATTTTAGCCAGATCCTTCTGAACTAAAAAACCAATCTTTTTCAAGCCAAACTCATTTACCTCAACAATGACCGCTTCGCTGAATTTCTTTTCATCGCCCACAAAGGCTTCGGTGAGATCTTTAATAGACGAATACAAAAAATTAAAAAAAGGCAAACGGTTTAGCCAGCGTTTTGTCCAGCGTTTAATCGGATCTGTCACCACGTTGGTAACCAATATCCCGGCAATCATAATGATCACCAATACATTGAGGATACCCAGGCCGGGGATGTGCATGGGTTTCCCATGATTGTCGTGCCACAACACGTCGCTTAAATTCAGTGCGCTGTCAACGCTCGAAACTGCCCAGAAAATCAAAAATGCCGCCGCGCCGATTGGCACCACGACGATCAATCCTTTAAAGAAATAATTTAAAAGGGCACGGGCTAAATTCTTCATGTCTGACAGCTAATTCTATTCGTAAAAATACACTCTTTTTACGCGCTGAGAAATATTAGTTAAAATCTCATACGGAATGGTGCCAATCTGAGCTGCTAAATCCTCAATGCGGTGCTGTTCGTTAAATAAAATAACCTCATCGCCTTCTTTAGCGTTAACTTCAGTCACATCGATCATACACATATCCATAGCGATGTTACCTACCGTCGGCGCTTCTATGCCCTTAACATACATCTTACCTACACCATTGCCGAAGGCACGTAAGTAACCATCGGCATAGCCAATGCGTACGGTAGCTATCCTGCCGTCGCGCTGCATAACACCCTTTCGGCCATAGCCTATAGTATCGCCTACCATAACCTTTTTAACCTGCGATATGCTGGTTTTCAACGTGGTAATAGGCTGCAGCGCAGCGTCATCTGCCGGAACAGCAGCATCAATGCCGTATAAACCGATGCCCAACCTCACCATATCAAACTGCGCCGACGGCCAGCGCGTTATCCCCGATGTGTTAGAGATATGCTTGATGACCGTATATCCCAGGCATTCTTCCAATTGCGTGGTTGCCGCTACAAACTTGTCGATCTGACTTTGGGTAAACGCGTCATGCTCCGGCGCTTCGCTGGCTGCCAGGTGCGAGTAGATGGAAACGATCCGCAGAAACTTGTTTGCTTCCAGCAGATCGCAAAGCATCTCTACATCTAAAAGCTCAAAGCCCAACCGGCGCATACCGGTATCAATTTTCAGGTGAACCGGGTAGTTGACAATGTCATTCCGCTGCACATATTTAATAAAATCGTCAAACAAACCAAAGCTGTATAACACCGGCTCCAGCTTATATTCGACCAACTTATCAAAAGCCGACTGCTCGGCATTTAAAACCATGATCGGCATACTGATGCCTGCCTGACGCAGGCCGATACCTTCGTCTGTATAAGCCACCGCCAGGTAATCGACTTTATTATATTGCAGCATATTAGCCAGCTCGAAAGTGCCGCTGCCGTAGCTAAAAGCCTTCACCATAGCCATTAGCCTAACGCCGGGCCTTAACTTCGACTTATAATAGTTCAGGTTATTGAGCATGGCGTTCAGGTTGATCTCCATTACCGTCTCATGCGTCTTTTGCACCAGGGCGCGGCTTATCCGCTCAAACTCAAAACTACGCGAACCTTTAATCAGTATAGTCTCGCTTTTAAAACCGATGGTAAGCAGGTTATTGAGCAGCTCGGTAGTGTCGGCATAAAAATATTTTTCGGGCGTGTCAAAATATTCCTGATGACTTAACAGGGCCTCCCCTACACCGATAAACCTATCGACTTTCTTTGCCTTAATCAACGCGGCAACCTGCTTATACAAAGCATCCTCCTGCAAACCAGACTGGTAAATGTCCGACAATATCAAAGTCTTTTTTTTATGCTGATTTTGCTGATTCAAAAAGTCAAGCGCTATTTCGAGCGAATGGAAATCTGAATTATAAGAATCATCAATCACCGAACAATTATTAATGCCAGTTTTAAGTTCAAGGCGCATACTTACCGGGCTCAGGCGCTCCAGGCGCTTATCTGTCTCCTCGGGCGAGTAACCGATAGCCAGTAAAGTCGCCCAGCAAATAATAGCATTCTCAACCGATGCCTGGTCAAGAAACGGAATGAGGCACTCTATTTCATGACCCTTATATTGTGCACGCAGGTAATAGTTTTTCTTGATGATAGTCTCGCTGAATACATACAGATCGGCTTGCTTAAAGTTACGGCTCCAGGTAAAGCAGGTTGTGGCGGGTATATTTTTTTGATAATCGACTAATTGGTCATAATTATGGATCAGCAGCGAGCAATGTTTAAACAGTTTAAGCTTCTCCAGCACTTTGTCGCGAGTAGTTTCAAAGCCTTCGTCGTGTGCGGTGCCTAAGTGAGTTAATACACCTATACCGGGCTTGATAATTGCTTCCAGCTTTTCCATTTCGCCCGGCAGCGATATGCCTGCCTCAAATATCCCCAGATCGCTTTTTTCATTGATCTGCCATACCGATAGCGGCACCCCGATCTGTGAATTATAACTTTTAGGGTTACGCACAATATTCTTATCGGCAGGC
>DATCXS010000455.1:0-5056 GCA_036565645.1 Mucilaginibacter sp. | reverse complement strand
GTTCTTGCGGCTTTCATCCTTCAAGAAATCAAAGAAATTGGTGAGCACCTGCATATACATGCCCTTATCAGGCTGCATCATAATGTACCGCAGTATACCCATCTTGCTAATTACCTGCTGAAAAAGCTGCTGCAGTGTAACGCTAACCGCATCGCTCAAAAGCTCGTCGATATTAGTTAGCAGATACTTCATATTGGTATTAGGCGCTGCATCAAACAGTCCTTGCTGAGCAGGTACGCGTATTTCGTAGATATACCGGCGCAATGAGGTTTTGGGCGCGTTGTTAGCAGATGTCACAAAGTTTTCTTTGGATACCGCAACGCTGGCTTTGGCAATCTCAATAGGCGGAATATCAAAAAAATCGTAATGCAATATCTGGAACAGCAGATCGTCGCCGCTATAAGGCGAATCCAGTTCCATCGCTAAATAACGCAGAATGGTGATGATCTTTTCGCCAAAAGGCATGGTCAGCACATCAATTTTACGACGGGTGTTTACCGCTATCTTCTGCGCATTCAGGAAATGGATGAGATCTTCAACCTGGTTATGGTTGCGGTAGATGACCGCTATCTCGCCCGGCTCCGTACCATTGTCTATCAAATGCTTTATACTATGTGCGACGTCGACCATCTCCTGGTCGGGATTTTCATATTCGCGTATCACCGGCATCACTATCAAATCATTAAACCGCGAATGCGAAGCCTGCAAAGTTTTGTCCAGATTTAATTGTTTGGTTAAACGCTCATTATTGTGGCCGATAAGCGCTCGGGAGATATCCAGAATATGCTGATTGGAGCGATAGTTATGCTTAAGCACCACTGTCGACAGCGTACTTACATAATCATTAGCAAAATCCAGGATGTTTTTCATGTTAGCACCCTGAAACTTAAAGATCGACTGATCATCATCGCCCACTACAAACACGTTTGGCGTTTCCCAGTAATTCAGCAAAAACTTTAGCAGTTCATTTTGCGAGCCGCTGGTATCCTGAAATTCGTCTACCAAAATATAATGATAGCGTTCCTGGTAGCGGCGCAGTATTTCTTCATTCTCGCGGAAAGCTTTCAGCACCCAGATGATCATGTCGTCATAATCATAGCGGCCGCGCGCTTTCATCTTGGCATCGTATCTGCTGTATTCGGCAACGGCTGCCAGCAGCTTTTTCATGATGTCGTGCTGGGCATCTATGTCTTTTTGTTTTGGATCGCCTACGGCGATGCCTTTAGCAGCGTTGGCCCGTTTGTAAATAAACTCCTCACGGTTTGGCAGATCTTCCAGGTACTCATTAATAGCCTTTTCAATAAACTGCTCATCCCAGTTCTCGCGTTTCATGGTCGAGAAAAGGCTTTTAAAGCGCGGCACATCGTAATAAATATCGCCGGTAAAACGCTTTAACAGGTGGTCGTTTGGAAAATCATTCACCAGTTCTCTAAACAGCATCGCCGACTCCAAATCAGATAGTGGCTCCAGGTTCAATTTACCAAAATATTCCAGGTTCTCCTGGATCACCTCATTACAAAAAGCATGAAAAGTATAAATGTGGATACGGTAAGCATCCGGACCAATAAACTCGAACAAACGCTTGCGCATGGCTACAGCACCTGCGTCGGTATAGGTCAAACACAAAATCTCGCCGGGTAGCGCATCAGTATCCGTCAATATTTTGCCTATACGAGCCGCCAGAATTTGGGTCTTACCCGTACCGGGCCCGGCAATAACCAGCACCGGGCCGTCCATTTTATTAACAGCAGCCAATTGCTCAGGGTTTAACCCTGCCAGCGCGTCCTGAAACTTTTGATTATATTTATTGGGATTAGATGGTATCATATAGGATATTCAAGATCTCATTTATTATCTAATTCGGTAATCTTTTCATTGACATAAATCGTAAACGAAATAATGTCTCTCTTTGAACAAGATTGAAACATTTCGGAGACGTTATAAGTATGAATTACAAAATCGCTTAATCCAAAATTTTTATTAATAGCATATCCATAGTTCCCCCAGGCGAATACAGCATAATCTATTAATTTTTCTTTATCTAACTCCATTAGAGATTTTATTAAGCCTTCTTTTCGTTCGTCTAATTCAGATGGAGTTTCTTTTAAAGAATACGTTATCTCGTTTAAATTACTTACAGCCAGATTTATGCTCTCTCCTTTACCCTTATCTATTAAGTCAATTTTTGATTTGATAGAGTTGTTTCTTGTGGCTTTTCTTATCCATTGTAATATAAAATAGCATATCGCTATATAAACTATAATGAAAATGGATCTTAAAATTGATTGTTCTTCTATTCTCCAATCATCAAATAAGAATTCTAAACCTAGCAACCCATATGCCAACAAAGCGAAACTTAATACTAATATATAATCTCTTAACTTACTGTTTTTCATAGTGAATAGAATTGCTCGACAGCGTACTTGTTGAAACTTAACATTGGATGTAATTGATGCGTATTTGAATATCCGATTTCCGTTTATAAAATCTTGATATTCAGATAGTGTTAATCAGCTTATTGAACTTTAACCTTGGAAGTAGCTGATGCGTATTTGAATATCCGATTTCCGTTTATGAAATCTTGATATTCAGATAGCGTTAACCAAATTAATCCAACGTTATGGCAGTTTGCTCTTCCGCAAATTGAGGATGAATTTGGATAACCTATCGGTTGTACACTATAAATATATCTTTCTCTATTTATAGGTAAATGTTCGGAGCAACGACATAATCCCATTTGATTTTCTTAGATGGCTTTAACTAAATATAGTAAATTTATTTTAATAAAAAAGTGCTTTTCACCTTTTTCAAAAAGCTTTTATAATTAATGAGATCCGAAATACAACATCTCGAATCATACCTAAATAATCAATAAAAGGTCTAAAATTGAAAAGATATTACAAACTGGCTCCTGCCCCAGTTGGAAAGAAAACGTTAACACTAACCGGCAATTTACCTGTAGGTTTGATTTGCCCGGTTATCACTTTTACCGCCGAGCGCTGCAGGTCATCGCTCATTTGATAACATACCAGCAAGCCGGCGCTTTTTTCGATGCCCGGTAAACCAGCTATGGTATAAGCGTTGGCAAAAACGCTGGTTATGGTTTTGTTTTGGCCGCATACCGCTGCGATGAATTCTTTAACGCCATTGCTATAATCGAGCTTACTTGCGGGGCGTGCGCGGGTATCATTAATGCTCATATAAACCTGGTCGTACTCTTTCAGTATTTGAAGTATCCGACTGAGCGTAGCAACGGGCGTATTTTTATTAATAGTAAACAAATGGCAAGCAGACGACCAACGTCCAAGCTCCTGCTGAAAAGTGGTATAATGATCAACCCCCACGCTCACAATTGCCGTTTTTTGCAGCGGGTTTAACCGTATTCCCTCACTTGTACCTCTTACCATAGTTACAGAGGCATCACTTAGTTGCTGTATCAGCTGGCGGGCCGGGTCACGATTCAAATCGCCGGGAAGACCAATAGTGCTCATATCCTTTCTATTATTCAGCCCGGCCCAGTATTTGGCAGCCAGTACTTTCTTTACTTTAGCTTCAAACTCGGTTTTGCTGATGAGACCTTTACGCACAGCCTTTTTTATCTTAAGGATAGACTTATGCAGATTTAACGAAAGCTCAATTATATCGTTACCTGCTAAAAAAGCTTGCAGCTCGGCTTCGCCACCAGGAAAATATTTGGTGACCGCCTTCATCTCCATCGCATCAGAAACCACCAAGCCCTTAAATTGCAGCGAGTCTTTTAATATACCGGTAACTATTTTGCGCGAAAGTGTCGACGGACGGTTCTTTGCACTGTCTAACGCAGGTATACTCATATGGGCTATCATGATGCCGCTTACGCCATTTGTAATAGCTTCGCGAAAGGGATACTCTTCTAACGAATCCAGTCGCCGGCGGGTAAAGGGCAGCAACGGCAAGTCCAGGTGCGAGTCGACATTGGTATCGCCATGCCCCGGAAAATGTTTGGCGGTAGTGAGCAGCCCGGCATCCTGCATACCTTTAAAATAAGCAATACCTTTTCTGGCGACATTATATTTATTGTCCCCAAAGCTGCGGTAATTAATTACCGGGTTATCAGGGTTATTATTGACGTCCATATCGGGCGCAAAATTCATTTGCATGCCCAGCCGCTTAAAGTCATAAGCCACCTGCTGCCCCATCTTATAGATCAGGTCATTGTCCTGTATGGCACCTAATGTCATCTGATAGGGATAGGAAAGCGTCGAATCCAGGCGCATCCCCAATCCCCACTCACCATCCTGGGCAATGAGCAGCGGCACCCTGGCTAAATGCTGGTAACGGTTAATCAAATTAAGCTGCCTGCCCGGCCCTCCCTGAAAAAAAACCACCCCGCCAACCTGCTCGGTTTCAATAATCTTAGCTACCGAATCTTCATAAGCCTTGTTAAGGTTAGTGTGCGCACGAACAAAGAACAGTTGCGCAATTTTTTGCCTTCGATTAAGCTTGTTATATACCGAATCAACCCATTTATTCTGCTGGTTCAGTGTCTGTATATAATTATGCTGCTGAGCAAAAGTGTTGGTAAAACTAAAAGCTACCACGATAGCGCAAAAGTAAAAACGGGATTTTATAGAAGCCATGGAAATCAAAAGTAAAACTAAAATGATAAAAGTTGAAACTCTTTGTAAATAAGGGCCGTATAAACAGCATGCAATAGTTACCATAACCATAAATTAATTTTTACAACCTATTGTAACCTAACGAATAAGACGCATAACAGAATCATAAATCTGAAGCACAATGAAAAAAATTATCCTTTTAGCTACAATACTGTTGGTTGCAGGAAGCGTAAGCGCTCAGACATATTTTAATGGCGACCGTGCCGATTTTAATCCATATTATCAATCAAAATGGAGCTTTGAAGCGGCAGCTAATTTATCAAACATTACAACGGGTGCAAACTTTAATACGCGCAACCTGGCCGGTTTTAGTGTCGGCTTTAATTTAGATTTGCCGGTAGCTTATCCGCTTTCAATTATGCCTGCATTATTGTATGCCCAAAAAGGGTTTACGGCAG
>DATCXS010000461.1:0-8833 GCA_036565645.1 Mucilaginibacter sp. | reverse complement strand
CTGCCGTATCCTGCTCAAAAATATACCTGTCGCTGGGGGTTAAGAAAGAAAACCTGGTGATGTTTGACATTAACGGACTGATCACTCCCGACCGCACTGATCTGGATGAGATGCGTTTGCAGTTTGCTACCAATCGGAAAGATATCACCACACTGGCCGATGCTATGAAAGGAGCCGATGTGTTTATCGGCCTGTCGGCAGGTAACGTGGTTATGCCGGACATGCTGCGTAGCATGGCTAAAAATCCCATTGTTTTTGCTATGGCTAACCCCGAGCCTGAAATTGCTTATGATCTGGCCGTTAGCTCGCGCAAGGATATTATCATAGCTACCGGCCGTTCAGATTTCCCTAACCAGGTAAATAACGTGCTGGGTTTCCCTTACATATTCAGAGGCGCTTTAGATGTCCGCGCCAGCGCTATTAACGAAGAAATGAAACTGGCAGCCGTGCATGCTATTGCCGGTATCGCTAAAAAACCGGTGCCCGAGGCGGTAAACCTGGCTTATGATGCCAAGAACCTGAAATTTGGCCGTGAGTACATCATCCCGAAACCGATGGATCAAAGATTGATTACCGAGGTGTCGTCAGCAGTGGCAAAGGCGGCTATCGAGTCGGGAGTGGCGCGTACCGTTATTACTGACTGGGATGCTTATGCCGAAGAATTAAGAACAAGGGTGGGCGACGATGACAGGCTGTTGCGCAACATTACTACCACAGCTAAAAACAGCCCTAAACGGGTTGTCTTTGCCGATGCCGAAAATTATAAAGTACTGCGTGCTGCGCAGATTGTCAAAGACGAATGCATAGCAACCCCTATTTTATTGGGCGACGTAAATAAGATTAAACGCATTATTAAGGAAACAGAACTTGATTTGGGCGAGGTAGAAATTTATGATCCGCATTTAGGGACCAAGCGTTCAGAAGAATATGCGCAATACTATTTCTGCAAACGTCAGCGACGCGGTATTACGCTTTTCGAGGCCCGGCAATTAATGGCCGACTCAAACTATTACGGTGCCTGTATGGTACAATTTGGCGAGGCCGATGCATTGATATCGGGGTTGAGCAAAAACTACGCGGACACGGTTAAACCGGCGTTGCAGATCATCGGTACCGAAAAAGGTGTAACCCGTGTAGCTGGCATGTACATGATGATTACTCAAAAAGGCCCTGTATTTTTCGGAGATACTACAGTAAATGTTGACCCCTCGGTTGAAGAGTTGGTAGATATTACGGTACTAATGGAGCGTTCGGTAAGGCAATTCAACATCAACCCAAGGGTTGCCATACTTTCATATTCCAACTTTGGCTCAAATGCCGGCCCTATTCCCGAGCGTACCCGCGAGGCTGTACGCATCCTGCATGAAAACTATCCTGATATGGTAGTAGACGGCGATATGCAAGCCAACTTTGCACTTAATGCCTCGCTGCTGGCAGACAACTTTCCATTCTCGACCCTGAAAGGCCGCGCCGCAAATACCCTGATCTTCCCTAACCTGGAGTCGGGTAATATCGCTTACAAACTTTTGCAGGAGATAGGCAATGCCGAGGCTGTTGGCCCAATATTGCTGGGGCTGCGCAAATCTGTACACGTATTGCAGTTAGACAGTTCTGTACGCGAAATTGTCAATATGGTTACTATAGCCGTTGTCGACGCGCAGGCCAAAGCAAATAACAATAAATAAGGTTGTCCGATTAGAGTTTAGTGATTAGATTTGGGACAGCGTTAAGGGGCATTTATCCATTTACCTTAACCTTTACTTATAAAGAATATGTACGCATATATTGATGGCAGATTAGTGTTTAAAAGTCCGGCTTATGTGGTTATTGATGCCAACGGCGTAGGGTACCATATCAATATATCGTTAAATACCTATTCATTACTGGGCGACGTTGAGCGCTGTAAACTTTTTACATGGTTACACGTAAAAGAGGACGCGCACACGTTGTACGGGTTTGCTGATGAAAGCGAGCGTAATTTGTTTTTGCATTTGATATCTATCTCCGGTATCGGGCCAAACACAGGCAGGATGATGCTTTCGTCAATTACGCCAACCGAAATACAGTCCGCAATTATTAATGGTAATGTTTCTGTAATACAAAGAATAAAAGGGATAGGTCCAAAATCAGCTCAACGAGTAATATTAGAGCTTCAGGACAAGCTGCGTAAAGAAGGCGCTATATCTACCACCGCGGCACCGGTGGTTAAAACTGCAAAAGACGAAGCATTGGCTGCATTGGTAATGCTGGGGTTTGCGCGTAACGCTGCCGAGAAAGTGCTTGATCAGGAACTTAACCGAAATGGCGGTACATTAACTGTCGAAGAGTTGATAAAATCTGCCTTAAAAAGTTTATAATTATTTGTAGGGATTTTAGTTGTTGCATGTGATAAGAAATTTTACTTATAAATTTCTTCTGGGTATAATATTGATAACCGCCTTTTGGGGATCAGAATCTGTTTTTGCGCAGCAAAGGCCAAAAAAGGACTCTGTTACCGTTAAGGCTCCCTTTAAGCGCACGCAATCAAACAACGCGTTAAACCGGCAGGGTATTTTTGACCCGGTGCCGTATGGCGTTACCCGCACCGTTGAATACGATGTATTAACCAACCAATACATTTTGTACGAGCGTATTGGCAACCTGTTATATCGCCCCCCGGTATATTTAACTTTTAACCAATATTTATACCTAAAGCAACGCGAAGAAAAGCGCGACTATTTTAAAAAACTTGCCGATAACTACTCCTACGAGCAAACGCAACCAGGTTTTATCCCGCAGATAAACGTACATAGCCAAACGTTCGAGAAGATATTTGGCAGCCCGGTGATCGATATCCGCCCGCAGGGATCAGCGGAAGCTATTTTGAGCGGGCAGATCAACAGCAACGAAAATCCGCTGTATAACACCAGGCAGCGCAAGCAATACAATTTCAACTTCGACCAGCACATCCAGTTAAACCTTACCGGTAACGTTGGCGATAAGTTAAAGATAGCCACCAATTACAATACCGATGCCCAGTTTCAGTTTGATAACCAGGTTAAGCTGGATTACGTTGGCCACCCCGACGAGATTATCCAGGAAATACAGGCCGGTACGGTGAGCATGCCTTTAAATACGCAGTTAATTACCGGTACGCAGGCGCTGTTCGGTTTAAAAACCAAATTGAAGTTTGGTAAGCTGGAAGTAACTTCCATCTTTTCGCAACAGCGCTCACAATCAAAAGATATTACCATAACCAGCCAGGGGCAGCAGGGCAATTTTGCCATTACGGCATCTGATTATGAGGCTAACAAGCACTACTTCCTGTCGCAGTTTTTCCGTAACAACTATAATAAAGCGCTGGCTAATATTCCCATCATCAGCTCAAATATCAATATTACCAAAATTGAGGTTTGGACAACCAACCGCACCAATGCCACTACCGACTCGCGCGACGTAGTGGGTTTCCTGGATTTGGGTGAGAATGCACCATACAACACCGCGCAGGTGCAGGGCGGTTCAGGGTTTTCGGGTTTGCCCGCAGGTTTCCAGGGCCCGGGTTTTCCGGATGAGTCGAATAACTTATTGGCCAACCTGCCTGCGGCAGCAAGGCAGACCAATGACCCTTCAAACTCGCTGATCACTTACTTTGCGGCACATGGCGGTACAGACAACTATGCCAAGCTAACCTATGCCCGTAAGCTGACATCGAAAGAGTATACATTGCATCCGCAACTGGGGTATATTTCCTTAAATTATCCTTTAAATAATGACGAGGTACTGGCGGTTGCTTACCAATATACCTATAACGGCAAGCAGTACCAGGTGGGAGAGTTTTCGAGCGATATACCGGCTACGCCGAGCGCGCCAAAAGTGCTGTACCTTAAATTATTAAAGAATACGCTGCTTAAAACCAACCTGCCTACCTGGAAACTGATGATGAAAAACATCTATTCGCTCAATGCCTTCCAGGTTAGCCCGACTAATTTTAAATTGAGCGTTACGCGCCTGGACGATAAAACCGGCGTTGAAAAGCCGGTAATGGAGGAAGGGCAAAATACGGCCTCAAAGCTATGGCTAAGGCTAACCGGGCTGGATGACCTGGATCAGCAGAATCAAAAACAGCCTGACGGTTACTTTGACTTTTTAGAAGGCATTACGATAGATTCGCAGAACGGGCGCATTATGTTCCCGGTGCTCGAGCCGTTTGGCTCTGACCTGGCCAAACAATTTGCTCCCGGCGAAGCAGGACTTGCCGGCCGGTATGTTTATCAGCAATTGTATGACTCTACTAAAACTGTCGCACAGCAATTCTTTACTAAACTAAACCGGTACTCCATTAAGGGTACTTACACGGCACAAGGAGGGGGTGGTTCTTATCAATTAAATGGAGTTAACATTCCGCAAGGCTCGGTAACCGTATCGGCTGGTGCTACAAAGCTAATTGAGGGTACCGATTATACCATTGACTATAATGCCGGGCGACTAAATGTAATTAATACCGCAATCTTGTCGGCTGGTCAACCTATCTCGGTGCATTTAGAGGACAATGGGTTGTTCGGTATCCAGCAGCGATCATTATATGGGTCCAGGTTTGATTATAAGTATAGCCCTAACCTGAATTTAGGCGCCACGATCATGCACCTGACCGAACAGCCTATTTCGCAAAATGAGGCCATAGGGCAAGAGTCTATCTCGAACACCATTTTAGGGTTCGATGTTAACTATGCGGCCAATTCCAGGTTCCTGACAAGGTTGGTTGATAAAATTCCGCTTATTCAAACCAAGGCACCGTCGTCCATAAGTTTTAGTGGTGAGTTTGCCAAGTTGTTGCCGGGCAGCCCGAGTGTGCTTGCCTATGCCGGTTCAAAAAATGGTACCTCATACCTGGACGATTTTGAGAACAGCCAATCTGTTATTGACGTAAAAAGCGCTAACACCTGGCAGATATCAGCTACGCCGCAAATGTTCCCCGAATCGGGTTTATTTAATGACCTGAGTTACGGTTTTAACCGAGCCAGGCTGTCGTTCTATAATATAGACCCTGTATTTTATACCAACACCGGTTCTACCAGCGTTTCGCGGGCGCAGTTATCAAACCATTACGCAAGGCAGGTTTTGCAGAACGAAGTTTTCCCATACAAACAATCGGTTACCGGGCAGCCATTGAGTATTGCCACACTCGATCTGGCTTTCTATCCAACCGTACGGGGGCCATATAACTATAGCACCACAGGAGTTAATCCAGATGGTACACTGCAAAACCCGACATCGCGCTGGGGCGGTATCTATCGTGGTATTTCTACTAATGATTTCCAGGCGCAAAATGTGGAGTATATTGAATTTTGGGTGATGGACCCTTTCATCTACAAACCAAACTCGGCGGGGGGCGATCTGTATTTTAACTTAGGTAGTATTTCTGAGGACGTTTTAAAAGACGGCCGTAAAAGTTTGGAGAATGGCCTACCCGTAAACGGCGATTTGAGTACCGTTGATACTACCACCTGGGGCCGGGTGCCTAAAACGCAGCCCGTAGTTAATGCTTTTGACAGTAACCCCACATCGCGGGTTTTGCAGGATGTGGGCCTGGACGGGTTAAATGATGCCGATGAGCAGGCAAAATTTGCGCCTGTAGTTAATCAGGCTAAAGCAACGTTGAACCCCGGAGCAGCAAATGCACTCGCGACTGACCCTTCGTCGGACGATTATCAATATTACTTAGGCCCTGAACAGGACGCTTCTAAAGCTGATATACTGAAACGTTATTCGAAATATAACGGCAACGAGAGCAACTCCAAAACTGCCGAACAGTCGCAGGCATTGTTGGGTTTACAGACATCAGCCAATACTTCACTGCCCGACGGAGAGGACATTGACAGAGACAACAATATGAGCCAGGACGACCAATATTTTCAATACAAGGTATCCATGCGCCCTCAGGATTTGGTAGTGGGCCAAAATTTCGTGAACGATAAAATTACTTCGCAGGTTAAATTGGCTAATGGTACCACGCAGTCGGTTAGCTGGTACCAGTTCAGGATACCTATTACCGCTTACCAGGAAGCCGTTGGCGGCATACAGGATTTTAAGGCCATACGCTACATGCGTATGTTTATGACCAACTTTGCCGACACGGCCATACTGCGTTTTGCAACCATGCAACTGGTAAAAGGCGACTGGCGCGCTTTTAATACCGAGAACAATCCGTTGAATGTCATTGCTGATCCGGCCATAGCTAATCCGCCGTTGGATAATTCGGTTATCAGTGTCGAAACAGTAAATATTGAGGAAAACGGTAAACGTGTGCCTATCCCTTATGTAGTGCCGCCGGGCATTGTTCGCCAGCGCGATTATAACAACCTGCAAAGCAATACGCAGCTGAACGAGCAATCGCTATCACTGAATGTCAAAAACCTGAGCGACGGTTACTCGAAGGCAGCTTTCAAGACTTTTTATAATGATCTGCGTAAATACAAGCACCTGCAAATGTTTATCCATGCCGAGGCCAACCAAAGTACGCTGCATGATAACGATGTAAGTGCCTTTATCCGCTTAGGCGCCGATTACCAGGATAATTATTACGAGTACGAAATACCGCTGGCAGTTACCGGGCCGGGCACAACCAATGAAAATTCGATATGGCCTGAATCAAATGCGCTGGATATAGAGCTTTCTGTTTTGACAGATGCTAAAATAGCGCGTAATAATGCCAAATTTAATGGCTTGCCCTGGCCGGTAAATAAGCCGTTTACCTATTCGAACGGGCGCAACCGGATCACTATTATGGGTGTGCCCGACCTGAGCCGCCTGCGAACGATCATGCTGGGCGTGCGCAACCCATACCGCGATAACTCAGCGCCGGGCGTTGACGATGGCCTGGCTAAGTCGGCCATAGTATGGTTTGACGAGTTGCGGCTTACCGATTTTGATAACAAGGGCGGTTGGGCGGCTGTTGCGCGTGCCGACCTTAAGCTTGCTGATATTGGTACAATTACCGTTGCCGGTAATAAAAGCACCGCTGGCTTTGGTGCGCTTGATTCTAAATTGGAGGATAGGCAGCTTACCAATAACCAGGGCTACGATGTATCAGCGAATATGGATTTTGGCCGATTCTTTCCGAGCAAAAGCGGTATCAAAATTCCTGCTTACGTAAACGTATCCAACCAAATAAACACACCGCAATATGACCCGGCACAGGCCGATATTTTATTGAAGCAAACACTTAATTCGACCAGCTCTGCTCAACAGCGCGATTCGATAAAACATGCTGCCGAAGATTATACCCTGCGCAAAAGCGTAAACTTTACCAATGTGCATAAAGAACGATCGCCGGACAAAAGGACGGTGCATGTTTATGATGTCGAGAACTTAAATGCCAGCTATGCTTATACCGAATATACGCACCACGACTTTACTACCGAAAGCGACCTGGAGAGAACATATCATATTTCGTTTGCTTATAATTATGCTAATGCGCCAAAGTATATCAGTCCGTTCGCCAAGATCATCAAATCAAATAACCTGGCGCTGCTGCGCGATATCAACTTTGCCCTGGCGCCTACGCGTTTAAATTTTAGTATTAATTTCGATCGTTTTTATTCAGAAAATTCGCCGCGTAACAATGATCCCGACAACCCGGTATTCATCCCCACCAGCTACAACAAAAACTTTAACATTACCCGTGTTTACGGCTTTGGCTGGAATTTAACTAAATCTTTATCTGTCGATGTAGATGCAACCAATCTGTCGGTAGTTGATGAACCTTATGGACGACTGGACGGATTAAAAATTGATACGCTTTGGCAAAACATCCGTAAGCTTGGCCGTACCACCAACTACAACCATACGCTGAACGTTAACTATATTGTTCCGCTAAATAAAATACCGGGATTAGATTGGGTGGCCCTGACATCGCACTACAGCACCAACTTTACCTGGCAGGCGGCGCCCGAGTTTGCCATCGGCGATCCGCAGTTTAATGTGGGTAACAGCATACAGAATGCCCGTAAAATTCAGCTTGACCCCGTACTGACTATGGCCACCCTGTACAACAAGGTTGGTTTTCTTAAAAATGGCAGCAACCCTAAAAACAGTACGTTTACACGAGCTATTACAGGTCTGGTTACCAGTATAAAAAACGTTAGCGCAAACTATACCCGTACCGACGCAACCTTTTTGCCAGGATATTTACCACAATCGAATTTATTTGGCGAAGACCTGAGTTATGATGCGCCGGGGATTGGCTTTCTGTTAGGCAGCCAGGCCGATCTGCGTAGCAGGGCCCTTGTCAATAACTGGATAACACGCGATACTTTACAGAACCAATTATACGTACAATCTGTAAGCGAAGACCTTCGGCTTAAAGCTACTGTAGAGCCAACGCCTGACCTGCAGATCCAGTTATCGGCCTACAAAACGCAGGATCATACTTATCAATCCAACTTTAAATTTTTAAACGCCAGCGGTGCATTTGAAAATCTGACACCAACTACAACAGGTAACTACAGTATTTCTTATTTTTCGTTAGCAACAGCATTTTCAAAAGAGACCGGCGTAAACAACACCTCCAAGCCATTCCAGAAATTTCTGGACAACAGGCAGGCTATTTCCAAACGTTTGGGTCAGATTAACCCTAACTCAACAGGAGTAGGAGCCGACGGTTATGCCGATGGTTACGGGCCTAACTCGCAAAACGTACTGGTACCGGCTTTCCTGGCCGCATATACCGGCAAAAACGCCGCAGGTGCAAATCTGAGCCAGTTTCCAAGTATCCCAATACCTAACTGGCAGATCAGGTATACCGGCTTAAGCCGCATGCCGTTTTTCCAGGACTTGTTTGATTCGTTTGATATCA
>DATCXS010000431.1:0-4131 GCA_036565645.1 Mucilaginibacter sp. | reverse complement strand
AATGTTATAGGCAGCCATACGTGGGATCATCACATGACCAGCAAATACAAGCATGACCCGAATCCTAAAAAGGACGATTGGGTAATACAACTGGATAAGCCTACTAAAAAACTGGAAGAAATAACCGGTAAAAAGATTACTTACTTTGCTTATCCATTTGGTATCTGGAATAAATCAGGCTTTCCTGAATTGCATAAACGCGGCTTCAAAATAGCTTTTCAGTTAGCCGAGAAGCGCGATCCGAACGATCCGTTGATGACAGTCAGACGTATCCTGGACAGTGGTTACTGGAGCGCCAAGACTTTAGCTAAAAACATCAGACGTAGTTTCTAATCAGCAAAGCATATACAAAAAGCCGTCCCGAAATATCCTGGACGGCTTTTTGTTTTTGGCATCTCTGGAGTTAAAATTAAGAAGTATGCGTACTTACAGGAACAAATGGTACACCTTGAACGGGCATGAAACACCTTACACAGAATGATAAAAAGAAGCAGACTTACAAATTCTCTCCCTTAGGCCCCTTCCCTTTGTTTGATGTATCTTCATCTTCGATCTTTTGCCCGGTCGGATCGCCATTAGCTCCTGCAGGCGTAACGGTGGTTACACGCTCTTCATCTGGTTTATCCTGAACATTGGGCTGTTTGCCTTTTTCCAGATCATTGTTTCCATCTTTATTGGTTACAGCAGTGTCCTCATTAGTGATCTGCTCATCCTTAGGGTCTCGATACGTTGTATTTTCCATGATATTTAGATATTTAATTGTTTGCTGATATCCATTTAACTGCTTCATCCAGTTCACCCAGATTAAAACCTTTTGCCTTGCCAGGAATAAAATGAGTAAACACATCTGTAAACCATTCCACACCTTTTTGATCGGTTACTACGGCAATGCGTTTCCATTCTGTAAAATGTTTTAGCCCGGTAACCAAGTCGCTCCACCATGCCGCGAGGCTGAAGTTAGAAACATCTGTTTCCAGCACCAGCAGGTACTTTATATCGCCCTTTGTTTTCGCCAATTCATCTAATTTTGGCAAAAGCACAGCGTCCATATCTTGTTTAGTCACCTCGCCTATGGCGTGGATGCCCAAAACATCGGCCGGCAGGTCATTAATATATTGCAGCATATAGAGTTTTTTATAGGACAAAAGTCCGTTAAACGTCGTTTTTATTTATATTATCTTTGTACCAATGCAGCAAAGCAAGCCGGCATATAGTAAACTCATCAAAGACGAAGCCAAAAAATTGGGCTTCTTGTTTTGCGGTATCTCAAAAGCTGAGTTTTTGGAAGATGAAGCACCCAGGCTCGAATCGTGGCTCAACAAAAACATGCATGGCGAGATGGGTTACATGGAAAACCATTTCGACAAACGCCTTGACCCGCGTTTGCTGGTAGACGGAGCCAAGTCAGTGATATCCCTGGGACTTAACTATTATACCGATAACACCCAGGCCGATCCATCGGCGCCCAAAATATCCAAATATGCTTACGGGCAGGATTATCATACCGTTATAAAAGATAAGCTGAAGCGATTACTGGAAACTATTAATGAGCAAATAGGCCAAATTGGTGGCCGCGCGTTTGTAGACTCGGCGCCTGTGTTAGATAAAGCCTGGGCTAAAAAGGCAGGTTTGGGCTGGATAGGCAAAAACAGTAACCTGATAAATCAGAAAACAGGTTCATTCTTTTTTTTGGCCGAGCTGATTGTCGACATTGAGCTGGAGTATGATATAGAACCCACAGCCGACCATTGCGGTACCTGCACGCGTTGTATTGACGCCTGCCCTACAGACGCCATTGTAGGCCCCTATGTGGTTGATGGCAGCCGTTGTATATCTTACCTCACCATCGAATTAAAAAACGAGCTACCACAAGAGTTTAAGGGCAAAATGGAGAACTGGATGTTTGGCTGCGATATATGCCAGGATGTTTGTCCCTGGAACAAGTTCTCGGTGATCCACAATGAACCCGCTTTTGATCCGCATCCTGAATTGCTGGGATTGAACCATACCGATCTGCAAGAAATCACCCAGGATGTATTTCAAAAGGTATTTAAGAACTCGGCCGTAAAACGTACCAAGTTTACCGGGTTGAAAAGAAATATTGAGTTCCTGAGAAAGATCGATTGATCAACTATTAACCTTTCTTAAACTTATCGGCCAGTAATTTCAGCATGTCATCATTAACCGGTTTTGCCGGTTCTTCTTTCTTTTTAAACTGCTGATTATTGGGTTTCTGATAGTTTTTCTCCTGTGCAGGTTTTTTCTCAGCAGTAGTGGGCGCTTGCGCAGCAGGCTTGGGTTGTGCCACTTGTTGCTGACGCTCTGCTTTCTTTTTCTCGTTCCAGCGTTTATAGATAGCCTCTAACCGGCGTTTGGTATACAAAGGGAAATCACCCTGCATCATCCATGAATAGTAGCTTGGTTCGATGTTAAACACATCCTCAACCCTTTTGCCTTTATGCTTGCCAAAATTAAATACTTCCTCGCCGGTATCATTATAAGCCATACGTCCGGCAAAATCAACCGGGCGGTGCAGATTGGTAAATTTATGCAGCCCTTCTACATGATTAACTACCGGAGTACTGCGGTTTCCTTTTTTATCTTCCCATTCCTGGTTCTCGTAACGCTCCAACTGCGCCAATAAAACCTCCATAGTAGCCCGGGTGTCTGCTTCAGCAGAGTGTGCGTTGATGATCTCTTTTTGGCAATAAAACTGATAAGCGGCTTTCAGCGTACGCTGCTCCATCTGGTGAAAGATATTTTGCACATCCACAAAGTGGCGGTTGTCCAGATCAAAATCAACGCCTACCCGCAGAAACTCTTCCATAAGCATTGGTATGTCAAATTTGTTAGAGTTATAACCGGCCAGATCGCTGTTATCTAAAAACTCAGCCACCAACGGCGCCAAGGCGCCAAAAGGCGGTTCATTAACTATATGCTCATCATAAATACCGTGTATCAATGAAGATTCAACAGGAATAGGCATTTCAGGATTAACCCGCCATGTCTTAACCTCTTCGCTCCCATCGGGGTGCAGTTTGATAACTGATATTTCAACAATACGGTCGATGCCGATATTTATACCGGTAGCCTCTATATCGAAGAAAGCCAATGGCCGCTTTAAGTTTAATTTCATGGTTTTAATCCGTATAATTCAGGTTGCAAAAGTCTTAAAAAAATCGGCAGAATAAATTATTTAATCTATTATTATTTCTTCAGGGGAAAAAAATATCTTTCGGTTACTTAACACTTATAATGATTACAATTATTAAATCTGCATCTTGACAAACCATTTGGTAGCTACGATGCTACGCTGACGTTTGACAATAGCCGACTGGTCTATAAAAGAAAATTAAAGCTAAATGATGGCAGCTACCCTAAAGATATTTACGATGAGTTTGTCGAGTTTTTCCGGGGAGTTGCTGATGCCGACAATTATAACGTGTCGCTCATAAAAGCTGCTAACTAAATATCCATATTCCCAACAAAATACCAAGTACCATTATTACATACAGTAATATTTCGGTGCCGGCAAACCTTTTATATTTAGTCCAGAATGAATAATCTTGTTTTGCCATATCGCAAGCAAAATTATTCATTTATATTAACTTATGACACAGTCACGCAAAACAACATAAAAAAATAAGACAGAGCGGGAAAATCAATCTATTTTTGAGCAGACACAACGCCAACTGAATCGACATTAATTGAACCCGCGCGCGAGAAATATTTATACATGCCGCCATGCAGTGGTACTACAATAACACCTTTGGTTGAACTGGCATGGACTATATAGCCATTTTGCAGGTAGACGCCTACGTGGCTAAACTGCTTGCCGTCGAAATCAAAGAACACCAGATCGCCTTCTTTTAATTGATCTTCATATTTACGTTTAATGACCGCTACCTGTTGCCAGGTGATACGTGGCAGTGTAATGCCATACACATCTTTCTCCAGCAGGAAGGCAAAGCCGGAACAATCTACCCCCTCCTTGTCTAACCCACCAAATTTGTAGGGAACACCAGTCCATAATTCAATGAAATTATACAGACGGCCATTGGTGATGTCGTCGGTTTTTACACCCATCATTTGAGCATATTTGTCGGCTATGCTGGCTTGCGGGGCTACGAT
>DATCXS010000190.1:0-3492 GCA_036565645.1 Mucilaginibacter sp. | reverse complement strand
AGGTGCATTGGGTACTGACGCAAAACTGCGCAGCGTATAGCTATAGCGGGCACCGCTCTTGTCAAAGACCAGCGCGTTATAGATCTGCTTTTTTACCTTGTCAATTTGCAGCCTGATCTTGAAGAACTGGCTCTTGTCATTCTCGGGCGATAGTTCGATCACCTGGTAAATTCTGCCGCCAGATCTTTGCTGACCGGTATAAACGTATTTGTAGCCATGCTCATAAATACTGAACAGCTTGGCTGGGTTAAAGCCCTGGTCACTGTTGTCGGCGTTAGTTAGCTCTACTTCTTTATCTTTTTTCAGGTAGGTCCACCGGCTTTTACCATCGCTGATAATTTCCTGCGCTACATCACTCTGACTGCCTGCTGCATAAACAGTAACCTTATATTTATTGGTTTTTGATTGCGCCGTAAGCGTACCATAGCGGGTCTCTTTTATACCCGCCTGGGGGTTTTCAAACGTAAATGTAAAATCGCTTTTAATAACATTGTATGACCGGTACTTTCTGCTCACCTGGTTCAATATGGTTTTGGCTGCCGCATCTTTTTGTGCGAAGGCAGGTGCAGCTATTAGTAAGAATACGGTGTAGAATAGTAATTTTTTCATCAAGCCCCCTCTAAATCTCCCCCGGTAGGGGAGACTTTTTTGTTTTTTAGATTTTAAATTCTTTACAGTAACGCAATTTTTCAACTTTTCGTTTAAGCCCTCCCTCCCAGGGAGGGTTTGGGAGGGGCTGTTAGCTTTATTCCTTATCCAAAGTCTCCAGGTATTGCATCAGTGAATACTCGTCAGGATACAGCACCTCGCGGGCTTTACTGCCCTCAAACGGACCGACAATACCTGCGGCTTCCAGTTGGTCAATAATGCGGCCTGCGCGGTTATAGCCCAGTTTAAGCTTACGTTGTATCAATGAGGTTGAGCCTTGCTGATGCATCACGATCAGGCGGGCAGCCTCCTCAAACATCGGGTCGCGGTCGTTAGGGTCAAAATCTTTGGCACTGCTGCTTTCGCCTTCGCCCACATATTCAGGCAGCAGCAGGGCCGTAGGGTAGCCGCGCTGATCGCCAATAAATTCTGATATCTTTTCAACTTCAGGCGTATCTACAAAGGCGCATTGCAGGCGTATCAGGTCGCTGCCGGTACTAAACAGCATATCACCGCGACCGATCAACTGATCTGCACCGCCGGCATCCAGGATAGTACGCGAATCGATCTTGGATAATACCCGGAACGCCAGCCTCGAGGGGAAGTTAGCCTTAATGGTACCCGTAATAATATTTACCGACGGACGCTGCGTAGCAATCACCAAATGGATACCCACCGCACGGGCCAGCTGTGCTATACGTGCTATAGGTTGCTCAACCTCTTTACCCGCAGTCATCATCAAATCGGCAAATTCGTCTATCACCAGTACAATGAATGGCAGGTAACGATGCTTTTCGGGGTTACTAATCTTGCGGTTAATAAATTTGGCGTTATATTCTTTCAGGTTACGTACCTGTGCGTCTTTCAGCAGGTCGTAACGCTGATCCATTTCGATACAAAGCGAGTTAAGTGTGTTCACTACCTTTTTTGTATCGGTGATGATGGCATCCTCCTCGTCAGGCAGTTTGGCCAGGAAGTGGCGCTCTATTTTGCGGAACAGCGTTAACTCTACCTTTTTAGGGTCCACCAAGACAAACTTCAACTCGGCAGGGTGTTTTTTATATAACAGCGATACCAGGATGGCATTAATACCTACTGATTTACCCTGACCGGTAGCACCCGCAACCAGCAGGTGAGGCATCTTGGCTAAGTCGGCAATAAATACTTCGTTGGATATGGTTTTACCTAAAGCAATAGGCAGGTCCATAGTGGTATTCTGGAACTTCTCGGTAGCCAGGATAGAGCGCATAGACACCATTTCAGGGTTTTGATTAGGCACCTCGATACCTATAGTACCTTTACCCGGCATCGGGGCAATGATACGGATGCCCAAAGCGGCTAAGCTCAGCGCGATATCGTCTTCCAGGTTTTTAATCTTGGAGATACGCACACCAGGGGCAGGAATGATCTCATATAAAGTAACCGTCGGACCGATGGTAGCTTTGATCTTATCAATCTCGATATTGTAATGGTTCAGCGTCTCGACGATCTTATTTTTGTTGGCTTCCAGTTCTTCAGAATTTACGGCAATTTTGCCCGTACCATGATCTTCCAATAAATTGAGTGTCGGATATTTGTACGATGCCAGGTCGAGCTTATGGTCGTACGTGCCAAATTGTTCAACCAGCGCCCTGGCTTTTTCGTCGTCAGCTTTTTCGACGTTCAGCACCGGGCTGGGGCGCTCTGTCTCCAAAGTAAGCGGAATATCTTCTCCCGGATCAGGGTCAGCATTTTC
The DNA here is from genome assembly GCA_036565645.1 of Mucilaginibacter sp. Classification (GTDB taxonomy): domain Bacteria; phylum Bacteroidota; class Bacteroidia; order Sphingobacteriales; family Sphingobacteriaceae; genus Mucilaginibacter. The sequence goes on along the minus strand of DATCXS010000190.1, from coordinate 1,109 downwards.
ATTATCGGGCGTTAAAACTACCGTTTCATGAAAAATAGGTTCCTGTTGCATCGGCGGCGGTAACGGCTGGTTAGTAAATGCCCCCGGCTTAATGGTATTGTTGCCTTTTGGCCACTCAACCGGATGCGATATTTCTTCGTCAACTAATTCAACCGGCTCATGGTTCAAAGCATCAGCAGGTTCAAACTCAGCGTCCGGCGAGAAAATGGCTTCTTTAGGGGTGCGCTTTGGTAGTTTAAAATCGATGTTATAAGCAATGATCAATACGGTCAGCGCAGCAAACAACAGCAGCCCGCCGGTGCCCGACTGGCCTATCTGTACGTCGAGTAAACGGTTGGTCCAGTAGCCAAAGCTGCCCTCTAAGTAATGCGGCGTATCGTCAATAAAAGCGTGGAAAAATCCCAGGGTAACTGATATGAATATCAACCCAAAGAATGAGTAGCCTAAAGTGCGTAAAGCCGAAAACAAACGCACTTTGAACAGCATGCGATAGCCTATTACAAAAAATACAAATACAAACAGGAATGATGCTATCCCGAACCACTCAAAAATGAATTGGTTAGACAGCAGGGCACCAAATTTACCCAGCCAGTTTTCAACCGGGTTAATGCCTTTTAGTTTTAGCTCGGCCTGGCTGGTAAACAGATTATGCCAGCCACCATTGGCTGCCGATACATAGCTTTGATCTTGCTGCCAGGTAAACAGGTACGACGTAAAGGCGATCATGCAGAAAAGCGACAGCAACAGGAAAAATAAGCCGATGATTTTAATCAAACGGCCATCCTGCAGATCAAAGGTTGGCATACGCTCAACTTTTGGCCTGGCACTTCTTTCTCTCGACCCTTTTTCTGATGATTGTCGAGGCAGATTTTCTTCTTTAAAACTATTTGATTTAAACTGATTTCCTTTTAACGGCATTCCTTATGTAACAGAAGTATGTGCAAATATAAAGTTAATAGATTAAACAACGAGGTGCCGAAATTTTTAATTTTTTTGGTAATATTGAACTAACATGAGTGTAGAACAACTGGAACAATATATTATCGAGGATAACCTGCTTGCACTTAATAGCTTGCTGGTACAGCAGCCTGCTCTGGCTACGGCAATGA
>DATCXS010000060.1:0-22034 GCA_036565645.1 Mucilaginibacter sp. | reverse complement strand
CTAATAACCGGGTGACGCAACTCGAAAGTTAATTTATCATAGATAGCTGCACCGGGGTTATTGTTAGCATTGTAATTCGACCCTACCGGCACGATAGAGAAATTTTCGTAACCACGCAAGCCGATTATATCGCTACCCTGTAAAAACTGATAGCTCTGCATACCGTCGCCACCTAACTTAAAGCGCTCAAATGGCGAACCGGGAACAACTGAATTATACTCGCCCAGCCAGCCAAAACGCGTTTGGGTCATCAAGGTAAATTTACCGGCCAAATGTATAAACCATTGTGCATCAAATTTGACCTTGTAATATTCAACAAAGTGATACAATTGCTCTTGAGTTGGCGGCAATTTATAGTTGATGTTATTAAACAATGAGTACGGTGGCGTTCCCTGTAAGGTAAATTTAATATTTGAACCACCTGTAGGGAAAATCGGCGAACCTTCTAACGAGCTACGTGAAAGCTCCTGTGTTAATTTGATATTGTACGATGTACCATTTGAGAACAAGTAACCGGGATAGTTATCAAGGTCATAGTGGTCAAAGTTCAATGAATAATTTAACTGGAAGCGGTTGTCGGGCCATTTTAAACGTTTACCCAAAGTAACACCGATACCGTTAATACGCAGGTTATTATAATTTGGATCCGTTTTAGCATAATACTGGCCGGTCGAGCTCAATTGTGTATAAGCGGTAACCGAAAAGAAGATCGGTTTTTTACCACCTAACCAGGGCTCAGAGAAAGTGAACGAGTAGTTTTGATAAGTACGACCGCTCGACTGACCTCTGATACTCAATTTCTCGCCGTCGCCTTTAGGCAGCGGTTTGTAATCTTTAAGGTGAAAAATGTTTTTGATGGCAAAGTTATTGAAGGTTAAACCCAGGGTACCTACAAACTGTCCGCCGCCAAAACCACCTGAAAGTTCAACCTGATCTGAAGGCTTTTCAACCACATTATATACTAAATCAACCGTACCATCCTGCGGGTTATAGTTAACCGGCCTTGGTTCGGTTTTTTGATCGTCAAAGTTTCCTAACTGGCCAATAATACGGGTACTTTCTATCAATGCAGCTTTGCTGAATTTCTGCCCCGGCAAGGTTGCCAGTTCGCGCAATACTACCTTATCATTGGTTACGTCATTACCTTTAACAGTTACGCGGTTAATAGTGTATTGCGGGCCTTCATAAATCCTGATATCCAGATCAACGGTATCATGTGCAATACTGGTCTGTACCGGATCAGAGTTATAGGTCAAATAGCCGTCATTTAAATATTGCGAAGCTACGTCGTCGCCTTGAGGGCCGCCGCCGCTCAGGCGTTTGCTCAATAGTTCTTCGCTAAATACATCACCTTTTTTTATGCGTAATACCTGATTTAACTGTTGGTCAGTAAACTTAGCATTGCCAGACCATTTAATATCACCAAAATAATATTTAGGGCCTTCGTAAACTTTGATTTTTACGTCAACTGTTTGATAATCGTGCTTGACAACGGTATCACTTATCAAAGCTGCATCGCGGTAACCTGCCGCCTGCATTTTTTCAATCAGGGTTTGCTTGTCCGCAGTATACTTATCTTCCTTAAACTTCTTTGAACCAAAAAGGTTATACCATTTACGGCTGCGGGTCTTTGACAAAAAGCCACTTAGCTTTTTATCAGAGAATGCCCTGTTACCCTCAAAGGTTACCGAGTTAATCATAACCTTTTTACCTTTATTAACCGTTACATCTAGTATTAAGCTATTGGGGTCGCCCGGATCTGGCCTTTGTTTGATATCTACTGTAGTATTTAAAAAGCCTTTCTCGTTAAAGAAACGTTTAATAACATTAGTGGTATGTTTTAACAGGTTGGTATTTACAACCTTACCTTTATCGTCAAGCTTTTTATTAATGTCATCTATCTCACTTTTGTGCAGGCCCAATAAACGCAGTCTTGATAAACGCGGCAGCTCCTTTACGGCAATCTCCAGATAAACACTATCGTAAGTTAAACGGGTAATGTAAAGTTTTACGTCGTCAAATAAATTTTCTTTGTACAGGTTTCTTAACACCGTGGCACTTGCTTCGCCGGGTAATAATATTTTATCACCCTTATTGATCTTCGCGATCTGCATAAGTACGTCCTTATCCAGATGTACGGTACCTGTAATATTTATGCCACCTATAATATACTCCTTTGGGTTTAAATAATTCAAAGTATCAGACGTTGACATCCTGAAAGCCGACTGGTTTGGTCTGACCTGCGCAATGGCAGCAGTACTTATGATAGAGAAAAGAATAGCAAAAAGAAATTTATTCATTCGTATATTTTAGTGGGCTAAAAATAATTTATACAGTTGTTAAAATTTGTTAAAAGAAAAAATTTAGTTGACCTGCTCACTTGTCTTACCAAAACGGCGCTCGCGTTTCTGGTAATCCAATATGGCTTCAAACAAATCTTCCTTCCTGAAATCGGGCCATAGTTTTCTTGTAAAATACAATTCGGCATAAGCAATTTGCCAAAGCAGATAGTTGCTTATACGATATTCGCCGCTGGTTCTTATTAACAACTCCGGATCGGGCATATCGCCTGTATACAGATTACGTCCAAAAAGGTCTTCGTTTATATCCTCAATACTTATTTCTCCTGATTTTACCTGCTGCGCTATATTTTTGGCTGCATATACAATTTCGCGCCGCGAACTGTAGCTTAATGCCAATGTCAACACCAAACCGGTATTTTTGGACGTAGTTTTAATAGCGTTGGTTAATTCTTCATAACATTTTTCGGGCAGCATATTCAGGTCGCCTATTGCATTAAGACGAACATTTTTATCCATAAAGTTTTTAATTTCTTTATTGATAGTGCTCACCATTAATTCCATAATGGCCATAACCTCCAGCTTAGGTCGGTTCCAATTCTCTGACGAAAAAGTGTACAGCGTTAAATACTTAATACCTAAATCAACGCCGCCTTCAACCACATCCCTTACAGAAAGTACGCCATTGTGATGGCCGAATATTCTTAATTTGCCTTTCTCCTTTGCCCATCTGCCGTTACCATCCATAATGATGGCGATGTGTTCAGGTAACTTCAACAAATCAATCTGGTCCTTATAAGTCATTTCCTTGCAGGTCAATAAAAGCTGCGATAGCCTTGTAAAACGTGTCTTTGAGTAAACCCATATTTAAAATAACACGCTTCGTAATTCTGCTTTTATTTAAATAGTGCCCAATTTTTCAGGGGACAAAGGTAAAACTTACTTTGTACTTTTTTAGTATGCAGCTAAAAAGAAAGTTTGCACAAAAATCCGGCAGCTTTTTAGTTGATTATTGATAATTAAAAACTTAACTCACTGTTTTAGTCACAAACAGACACTAATTATTACTACCAGCAATCGCTTTTAAAAATTCAATTTGGAAATTTTGGCTAAAGCCATCCTATTGTTCCCTTTGAACCGTTGGCTAAAGCCAAGCGGCAATGAAATGCAATTTTAACATTGCTTTAATTCATTGCCATCTCATTTATGGGGCGGAAAAACAGCATCAGGCATACCTGCTTTAGCCAAAATACGGTGGTCAGATTTTTAAAGAGCGATCCCTGATACTACTATCGTTCATAATAGCATTTTTGCGTAATAAAGGTGTATGATATGGACAAGCCCGTAAAGAAATAAGTATCGTGCGGGCGCAGGTCGCCGCGTTGGGTGCCGGCGGTGCCAATGTTTGTGGCAGAGCGATCAGATAAAGCTGCTCTTATTGGGTCGTTTAACGTGGCTTTGTCAGGATATACACCGCTTACATCATCCAGGTAATCGGTATATGCTGTACGATAACTTAAATTAGCAGCTAATGTCAGCCTGCCGGCGATATTATATTTAATGCCCACGCCAAAGGGTACGGCAACGGTAGTATTTTTGTAAGCCACCCCTTCGGTCCGGTAATCGGGCAGGTTATAGGTTTGCCCCAGATAAGTGGCTTGCGGGTTATAATTTGTATATGCTACGCCGAATAAAACGTAGGGTGTATATACGTTTTTAGATACTGACGGGATATACTCCATAAAATTAAACTCAGCTGTCAAACTGGTCTCTAACAGACGCGTGGTAAAACTTAAATTGCGTATACGGTTTTGCTGGTTTGATGACAGGCTGTCGGCGGCACTGATTATGCCATAGTTAGCACCCGCACCTAAAGAAATATAACCGTTAAAATTATACCGGGCAAAAACGCCGGCAGCAACACCCGAAACCTTCAGCGGATTTTTTTGATTCAGATCGCCCATATAACCGGTACCGCCTCCAAAGCCGCCTAACTCCCAGGTTTGCGCCTGAAGATTAAACGACAAGACCAGTAACAGAATTACAAGTAACGATTTACGCATTTAACAAATTTAATAATTGCGGGCGTCAAGGCCCCACAACAATTTGTTTCTTAACGTCGATAAATAACTTTCATTATTTAAACGAATAAGATTCAACTCAAAATTTGTCTTCTGAACTTTGAAGCGCATGGGTTTATCAATGACCTCGGTCCGCGAATCGCGGGAAAGGATGTAGTTGGCACCGCGCGATTCTACCTCGAACGACAGCACACTGCTGTCAGGCAGTACAATAGGCCGTACGTTTAAATTATGCGGAGATACAGGAGTAACTACGATGCTGTTTGATTCAGGAAAAATTATCGGCCCCCCGCAGCTTAACGAATAAGCTGTAGACCCGGTAGCCGTAGCAATGATGATTCCGTCGCCCCAATACGAGTTCAGGAATTCGCCATCCAGAAACATATTGGTAGTGATCATGGCCGAATCGTCCCGCTTGTGGATAGCTATATCGTTCAATGCAAAGTTATCCTTGCCGAATACGTTTAATTCCGACTCGATACTTAACAACCCACGGCCATCTAAAGTATATTCATTATTGATCACAGCATGTATAGCTGCCGAAATATCGTTCTTATTAACACTCGCTAAAAAACCCAGCCGGCCAAAGTTGATACCAATAACCGGTACGCCCGAGTCGCGGATAACGCTCACCATGTCCAGCAGGGTACCATCACCACCCAAAGTAATAAAGACGTCTACCACACCCTTAATAGGGCCGCCATCGCTCAATACCTTATAGGCCGAGGTGTCTATTTTATTCTTTAAATAATTATTTAACTGGTGATGAATGTAAATATCGACCGAATGCTGCGCCAGGCTGTCAAACACCTGTTGTATAAAGGGTATTACTGCCTGGTCGTTAAACGGTCTGCCGTATACTGCTATCTTCATCGGGTTAGTTCAGTGGTTCATTAGTTTGTTAGTTTATTGGGTACCACCGGTTAATTATCATTCATACCAATGAACTGCTGAGCTAATGAACTAATAAACATTAAAGATTCAAGTAATTCATCAGTGAGGCGTATCTTTCCATTGCGCCATCTTCATGCTCACTGTGGTTAAACGTAGCTTTTACGTCGTACTCGTAACGTAAAAACGTAGCTACAATATTTGAGATATCTATTTTGTTTACTTTAAGCGTAACTTCCATACGGGTAGAATCCGGAAAAGTACGCACGTACGAACTCAGTATCTGCGCATTATCAGACTCCACAATTTGCGACATGTGCGCCAGCGAATTGTTTTTGTCGTTGATATCAAGGATGATGATGCCTCCGGGGTGCGCTACCGATGTAATGGTAGCAAAATACTCGTTCATACGGTTTATGGGTATCAGCCCCAGATAATTCTTTTTATTATCCAGTACAGGTACCACACTCAACTGCTGCTCATAAAACAGGCGGATCACATCATATACATGCTGATCTTCGCGAACATAAGGATTTACTAACGACAGCCCCAACGTTCCTACTTGTGTCCGGGCATCCATTTCGGGCAGGATATCGCTTTCGGCAAGCAGGCCCAGAAACTGCTCTTTATTTACAATAGGCAAATGGCGCACACGAAACTCGGCCATACGGTCAAGCACCTTCTGTATGGTATCAGAGGGGTGTACCGGTGGTATCGTGTCAACTATCAATTCGCCTGCATACATGTGTTATGCTCCTATTCTTTGTAAAAACATTTTTAATATACGGTTAAATTCCTGCGGATGCTCCATCATAGCCGCATGCCCGCAATTATCTATCCAGTGTAACTCCGAATCAGGTAACGTTTCATTAAACTCCTCAGCCACCTCGGGCGGAGTGATTTTATCGTTTTTACCCCATATTAACCAAACCGGCATGTGTATTTTATGCAGGTCTTTTTTCATGTTATGACGTATGGCTGATTTTGCCATAGCTAACAACCTGATCACGCTATGGCGGTCGTTAACTAATTTATAAACTTCGTCAACTAATTCCGGCGTAGCAACTTTCGGGTCGTAAAAAGTATATTCCACCTTTTCTTTCACAAACTCCATGCTCTCTCTTCGCGGGAAAGACCCTCCAAAAGCATTTTCATATAAGCCCGAACTGCCGCTTAAAACCATAGCACGCAATTTTTCAGGATGTGCCAGCGCGTATATTAAAGCTACATGGCCACCTAACGAGTTGCCAAGCAAAATAACGTTCTGCAGCTTTTTATACTTGATAAACTTATGCAGGTATTTAGATAACGTTCTAACTCCTGTTGTTATTACTGGCAGGTCATAAACCGGCAGCAATGGCAAAATTACCCGGTATTTGTACCTGAATTCTTCAATAACCTCTTCCCAGTTGCTCAAGCCGCCCATTAAACCGTGCAGCAGCAACAGCACCTGTCCTTCGCCCTCATCGATGTAACTAAAACCATGTTCCTCTTTAAGCACGAAACTCATATAAATATAATGTATAAAGTTAATTTTAAGGCCCGCAAGCCCCGTTAGTCGCTATAAAAATAGCTTATTGCTGTTTACCTGCAATAAATAAAACAAATAATTTACCCTAATAATTGTTTTACCACCTCAGATATGGTTCTGCCATCGGCCTGACCCGCCAGCTCTTTGTTAGCAATGCCCATTATACGGCCCATATCCTGCATACCGGTAGCACCAATACGCGCCATTAGCTCCTGGATATAACCTTCTACCTCAAAACGGGTCATTTGCTGTGGCAAATAAGGCTCAATTACAGCTATCTCGCCTGTCTCAATCTGGTAAAGATCATCGCGTCCCTGCGTTTTATAAATCTCTGCCGACTCCTTGCGTTGTTTCACCAGCTTCTGCAAAACCTTGATCTCTGCCTCCTGGGTCAATTCTTCGGCAGCGCCTTTTTCTGTTTTAGCTAATAATAAGGCTGATTTAATGGCGCGCAGACCTACTAAACGCTCGGCCTGTTTTGCCAACATGGCCAATTTTATATCCTGGTCTATTTGTGTTATTAATGACATGTTTGGTTGTTATTTAGTCCGGAAGTCAGCAAGACCGAAAGTCCGGAAGATTTTACTACATATTTTATCAAACCCCATCTTTCGGACTTACCGACTTCCGGACTTTCTGACTTATTTATTTCTAACAATATTTGACGCCGTTGCCTGTGCTGTAGGCATAATAAGCAATTCATTGATATTGACATGCTTAGGGCGCGATACCACAAAAAATATCGTTTCGGCAATATCTTCGGCAACCAGCGGCTCAAAACCGTTATATACTTTTTTAGCGCGTTCTTTATCGCCGTGAAAGCGCACTTCAGAAAATTCGGTTTCCACAGCACCAGGGTGGATAGCCGTTACCTTAATACCATGCTGCACCAAGTCTATACGCATGCCTTTGCTCAAGGCATCAACTGCGTGCTTGGTAGCGCAATATACATTACCATTAGGGTAAACCTCTTTACCGGCAATCGACCCTAAATTAATAATATGGCCTCTGCGGTTTTCAATCATCCAGTTGGATACTACCCTGGTAACGTACAGCAGTCCCTTTATATTGGTATCGATCATAGTATCCCAATCATCCAGATCACCTTTTTGAATGGGATCAAGTCCCTGGCTCAGGCCGGCGTTGTTGATCAATACATCCACCTTTTTCCATTTCGCCGGCAGACTTTCGAAGTTCGCGGCCACCTGTTCGCGGTCGCGCACATCAAAAGCGCAAACGGCCACCTCGGCATTGTATTTTTTATTAAGCTTTGCGGCCAGTTTTTCCAGACGGTCGGCACGGCGACCGGTAAGTATCAGATTATAGTTTTCGCGTGCAAACAGCTCTGCACAAGCCTCGCCAATGCCGGCGCTGGCCCCGGTAATTAATGCAATTTTAGCCATGATATACTATAAATTCTTCGCGAATTTAGGTTTTTTCGCCGGCAATTAAACATTTATAACCAATAAGCCCACAGCTTATTCAAAATAAAGACTAAACATCAACGTGTGTAACGACAATTTGTTTATAGGTGTTGAATAAGGATTATCCTCGTGCATCATCACATCGCCAAATGAATTAGATAGTTTGATCTCTGGCGATAACTTAAAAAATTCGAAATAGATATCGCAGCCCAAACCGGCTTCGTACGAACCAAATCCGCGGATGTTTTTGAGGTGCTTGTCTATCGGTGCCAACGAGGCATCGGCGTTTGATTTGGTGCCGATAGCCTGGGTATATTTAAAGCCGCCTAAGATATATGCCCTGAAATTGCCTATACGGTCTGACTTGATCTTGACAGACAAAGGCAAATCAACAGAAGTAGACTGAACAGTTTTAGTGGTATTAAGTGACTTATCGGCATAAGTGTAGTTAGCAATTCTGTCGGCAAAAAGCAGGGATGGCGTTGTTCTGACCTCTAAATGCTCGGTGATCTGGTACCGGTACAAAAAACCTATGGCAAAGCCCTGCGAACTGGGCGAGCCAATGCTGTTCAATGAATCTGTAACCTTGATATTATCCTTATCGAAATAGGGTTTCCGCCAGTCGGGCATCTTGTCTATCTTAAAATAACTGCTGACATAGCCAAAGCTAAAACCAAAGCTCCTATCGGTTTGATCTGCCCCCCCGCCCCATTTTGGTACCTGTGCAAACAGGTTGCTGCTGCAAAAAAGCAAGATTATAATGAGCAGGTACCGGTGTTTAATCATTTAATGCCCGTATAAATTGAACAAATACCAAACGCTAAAGGCCTGCATTTGGTATGCTTAAAGCCTACCTTATCCATCACTGCAACGAAATCCTTTCCGTCAGGAAATGCGGCTACCGACTCGGGCAGGTATGAATAGGCTCTTGAATCTTTAGAGAATAGCTTACCAATGCCCGGGGTGATATAATTAAAGTAAAACCGGTACAATTGTTTTATCGGGAAGGCTTTTGGTTTTGAAAACTCCAGCACTACCGCTTTACCACCTGGTTTTAAAACCCGGTTTATGTCGGCTAAACCCATTTCCAGGTTTTCAAAGTTCCGTACACCGTAAGCAACAGTCACCGCGTCAAATCCATCAGCTTCAAAAGGAAGCTTCTCAGAATCGCCCAGCGCGACGTCAAACTTATGGCCCAGGTTACGTTTGGCTATTTTTTGTTTGGCAATGTCTAGCATCCCTTGCGAAATATCGACACCTATAATCTTATCAGGATTGAGAATAGACAGAGCCTCGAAAGCAAAATCGCCGGTACCGGTAGCTACATCAAGGATCAGTCTGGGCTGGTCTTTCTTCAATTCATTAATAGCCTTTTTTCGCCAGATAATATCAATACCCAGGGACATGAAATGATTCAGAAAATCATAGGTCTTGGATATATTATTAAACATATCGGCCACCTGCTCTTTTTTGGTGCCCTGCTCCTGGCTGTACGGGATTACGGTTTTGCTCATAGTATTGGCGGCAAAGATAGTGTATTTAGAGATTAGTGATTGGAGGTTAGGGATTAGTTTTATTTGGCGATCATAGGGTAGGGAATATCAAACACCGAATGTTGAATTTGAATGATGAAATATTTCAATATTCGAAATTCAACATCCATCATTCGATATTAATGAAAAAAATCAACCAACCCCCGCTTGCGGAAGAGAGGGTTGACGAGCGTAGCGATGTCGGGGTGAGTCCGCCGCCACGCTACAGCTCCTTCACCATCCAGATAGTACATGCAAAATGCCCCGAATTACCCAGTGCATGATCGATAGACACAAAACCGGCCTTATGATACAAACTAACCGCCTTTGCCAATTGCGGGAATGATTCCAGGTACAAATGTGTATAGCCTAAATTTAAAGCAGCCTCAAAGCATTTATCCATCAACATTTTGCCAATGCCCTTGCCGCGGCTGGAAGAGGTAAGATAAAGCTTTACCAGTTCGGCATAACCGGCGGGTAAGCCTGGGGTTGGATAAACGCCGCAGCCACCCAATAGCACATCGTCTTCTTCAACCACAAAATAACAGCTGCCGGGCGTTTGGTCAAAAAGTTCAAATAACGCATCGGTAGTTGGGTCAGAATATACAGTGCCTTGTTTAGGCACATCAAATTCCTCTAACGAGGCGCGAATAATTTTTGCCAGCTCTATATTATCGGTTGGCCGGATCGCTCTTAGACATATTTTATTCATCTGCCTGTTTTTCAGATTTATTAGCAGTCATCAAGCTAAGCGCGCGCTGGTAAAAGCTTTGTAACTCAAGCCGATGTTCAACCTCCTCAATAGCTTTCATCAAATTATTTTCAGATTCAATAAGCGGGGTTGTCACGGCTATCATGATATCCCAAACGGGTTTCATTTGCTCGATCATGGATTTACCTTTTTCAGTTAGCTGTATCAGCCGTTTACGCTCGTCGATCTTATCTTTAGTCGATTTGATAAACCTTAGTTTTTCAAGTTCCTTTAAAAGACTGATGGTAGATGGATGTGAGTAGCCTATTTCATTGGCAAGCTCAACCACGCCCAATTGGGTTTTAAAATGCAGGGTATAAATTACGGGAAACCATTTAGGTTCAAAGTCAAGGCCGTGTGCTTTATAGATTAATAACCCATCTTTGCGCATACGCTCGCTAAGACGTTGTAACCTGGTAGCTATTGCTAAAATACCCGATTGCTCAATTACCCCCATGTCTGCTTTTTATTTGCTTAAATGTAAATGATAAAACATATTGTCGGCCATCATACGTGGAAAATAAGGCGGAAAGTCTTTAATATCCGTTAACACAAAACCATTGCGTTCATAAAAACGATGTGCAGCTTTTAGCATCTCAACCGTCCCCAGGTAAATGTCTGAAATATTGTTTTCCCGGCAAAATCGGAGCAGCACTTCCAGCAATTTCTGCGCGGCGCCCAACTCTTTACCACGATATTCTTTTTTAACAAACATCTTACGCAATGCGCCCGCATTATGACCGGTATTTATTAAAGAAATGGTGCCTATCAGCTCCTCGCCCATAAAAGCCCCCCAAAAGCTACCACCATCTTTATGATAAAAGCTTTCAATATCTAAAAGGTCGGGCTGGGCCTCAAGCGTTACCGGCACGTTAAACTCAATTTGCTGTATGGGCAAAATAATATCGACTATTTGTTGGCAATACTCATTAAAAATTGGCCTTATAGTTAAAGTATCTTCCATAAAAAAATATTTATAAAACAAATATACGTAGTTAACTACATATATTGATAATTTTATTTTATTTTACAAGATATTTTGGTTTTATGCTTCAGAATTTAACGCCAGCAACCCCTCAACATCCAGCCTGCGGGTAAACATATCAATCCCCCCGTTGGCGTCACGCGGCCATTCGTCACGTGGGCGGTCCCAGTATAACTCCACACCGTTATGGTCCGGATCATCCAGATAAATAGCTTCCGACACGCCGTGATCAGACGCACCGGTTATGGGGTAGCGCGCTTCTATCAATCGTTTTAAAATGGCCGCCAGGTCTTTACGCTCCGGATATAAAATGGCTGTATGAAATAAGCCGGGAGCATTTTCAGGCGCAGGTGGTGCGCCTTTGCTTTGCCAGGTGTTTAAGCCTATGTGATGATGATAACCACCGGCCGAAATAAATGCAGCCTGGTCGCCATACATTTGTGTTTTTTCAAAGCCCAGCAATCCACAGTAAAAATCAAGCGAGCGCTGCAGGTCACTAACTTTCAAATGTACGTGGCCAATGCGGGTTTGTGCGGGTATTTTATAGTCGGTCATGATTGTTAACTATTAAAGATTAGTTGTTGAAGATTAAAGATTGGGTTCAATAACTAATAAATGTTTAAACATCAAAATTAACGATTAGAGATTAGTTAATTATAGATTAGTTAAGTAATTACAATTAGCTGATAATGAAGTTAAATTAAAATCTCCAATAACTAATCTTCGATCTTTAAAAACCAATCTTTAACAACCACCTTCAACAACCAATCTTCAATCTTTAAAACCAATCTTCAATAACTAATCCCTAATCCCTACCTTTGCCCCATGGTAATTAAATCTGCCGAATTTATTTGCAGCAACACCCAGATCTCCAAACTACCGCCGCCGGTAAAGCCCGAGTATGCTTTTATCGGACGGTCAAACGTAGGCAAGTCATCATTGATCAATATGCTGACAGGTAAAAAAGGCTTGGCCAAAACTTCGCAAACACCGGGGAAAACACAGCTGATCAATCATTTTTTGATTAATGATAACTGGTATATTGTCGATTTACCGGGTTATGGCTATGCACGGGTATCCAAAAGTAAAAAGGCAGAGTGGAACAAATTTATCCAGACTTATCTGGACAAACGCGAGAGCCTGCAGTGCGTGATGGTACTGATTGACAGTCGCCTTGATCCGCAGAAAATAGACCTGGAATTTTGCAACTGGCTCGGCGAAAAAGGATTGGCATTTGTGCTGATATTTACGAAAGCCGATAAACAATCGGCAGTAAAAACAGACCAAACTGTAGCCAAATTTAAAAAAGCGCTATTAGCTACTTTTGATGAGGTGCCGCAGTGCATCATAACCTCGGCCGAAGAACAGTTAGGCCGCGATGAAGTGCTGGCTTTTGTTGCTGAAGTAAATGCAGGGTTTGAAGTGCCGCAATACAAGGGTTCCCCTCTCGATAGGAGTTAAGGGTATGTTACTAAGGAAGCTATGTCACGCAAAATCATCCCTTACCAACCTTACTTAAAAGAGTTAGCCCGACAACTAAGAAATGACAGCACGTTAGGTGAAGTACTGCTTTGGAATGAATTAAAAAATAAACAATGTTACGGGTATGATTTTCAACGCCAAAAACCGTTATTGGATTTCATAGTAGATTTTTATTGCTATGAATTAAATTTGGTAATTGAAATTGATGGTCATTATCACAACCATGAAGAAAAATACAACTCAGATCAGCTTAGAGACCAAAAACTCCGGGCATATGATTTAACCGTGATACGTTTTACCGAACAAGAGGTGCGAAAGGATATGCAAAATATTTTAAGGACAATTGAAAAGCATGTCGCAGAACACACCCCTATTCCCTCTCTCAAGAGGGGAACCACGGCGGGCTATAATTTAGTCAGCTTAATTTATAAATTATCAAAGTCCATTCCCCTCTTGAGAGGGGGTGCGGCAGACAGCGCGCCGGCAGGGGTGTGTTTGCCGTCACGCATAAATTAGCTATAATGAAAAAATATCTATCATTAGTAACCTTCTCACACACCATTTTCGCTATGCCGTTTGCCTTTATCGGCTTTTTTTTGGCGGTGACTACTACTACCTATACTTTCGAGTGGCAAAAACTACTGATGATGGTGCTATGTATGGTATTTGCACGTAATTCGGCTATGGCATTTAACCGCTATCTGGACAGGCATATCGATGCAAAAAACCCCCGTACCAAAGTGCGCGATATTCCGGCAGGGCGCATCAGCGCAGCATCAGCCTTGACTTTTACTTTAGTTAATTGTGCCTTGTTCATTATTACCACCTGGTTTATTAATCCAGTTTGTTTTTACCTGTCGCCGGTGGCATTGCTGGTGGTGTTGGGGTATAGTGCTACCAAGCGTTTTACTGCGCTTTGCCATTTAGTTTTAGGGTTGGGGTTGTCGCTGGCTCCAATAGGTGCTTATTTAGTGGTAACCGGCAAGTTTGATTTGCTGCCGATCTTTTTCTCGCTCGCCGTGCTATGCTGGGTAAGCGGCTTTGATATTATCTATGCTTTGCAGGACGAGGATTTTGACCGCACCGAAAAACTGCATTCTATCCCGGCTTACCTGGGTAAAGTAAATGCGTTAAGGCTGTCTACTTTCCTGCATGTGCTGTCTGCTGTGTTCATAATACTGCCCGTGTTTTTCACTACCGTCGGTTTACTTTATTATATAGGTATTGTATTTTTTTGTGTGATGCTGACCTATCAGCACCTATTGGTAAAACCAAATGACCTGAGCCGTGTAAACTTTGCTTTTATGACCACTAACGGCATTGCCAGTGTGGTATTTGCTACTTTGTTTTTGTTAGACAGGCTATTGCTGCCACATGGCACTTTATTCGGGATGCATTTGTAATTTTTCATTACGTACCGCCGTCCCGATAGCTATCGGGATTATTTGGCACCCCATAAAAGATAAGCCTTTTCGACTACGATGAGTCAACGGCGCGCATTAAAATACTTCACCGCTTCTCCCGCCGCAATCTGCCCTGAAATAATTGCCGGTGGCACTCCCGGTCCCGGCACAGTAAGCTGACCTGTATAAAGCAAATTCCCGACATGTTTATTACGCATGGCAGGTTTAAAAAAGGCAGTTTGGCCCAATGTATTAGCCAGGCCATAAGCATTACCTTTAAAAGAGTGATAATCAGCCTTAAAATCATTAATGGCATAGCTGCGGTTTATTACCATATTATTGCGGATGCTTTGCCCGGTGATGTTTTCAAATCGCGACAGCAACAGTTCAAAATATTTTTGGCGGATGGTTTCAGTATCTTCTAAACCCGGCGCTATGGGCATTAAAAAAAATAAGTTCTCGCAGCCATCGGGGGCCACGCTATTATCTGTTTTTGATGGACAACAAACATAGAACAAGGGATGCTCAGGCCATTGCGGCGAGGTATAGATCTGTTTGGCGTGCTGCTCAAAATCGGCATCAAAGAACAGGTTATGATGTTGTATGCCGTCCAATTTTTTATTGATACCGATATAAAACAACAGGCTTGAGGGCGACATGGTGCGTTTGTCCCAGTATTTGGCGGTATAGTTTCGATAAGGTGCTTCTAACAGTTGCTGGTCAACATGAGCATAGTCGGCTCCCGCAATCACCATATCGGCCCGGATATCGCCCTTATTGGTTTTTACCTGAGTAGCCTGTTTACCATCGACTTCAATTTTGGTCACTTCGGTATCAGTCCTGATCTCTACACCCAAACTTTCGGCCAGGCTTACCATTGCCCTCACAATTTGGTGCATACCGCCCATAGGGTACCAGGTGCCCAGTACCAGGTCGGCATAGTTCATGAGGCTGTACATGGCCGGGGTATTTTGCGGCGTGGCGCCTAAAAACAGTACCGGAAACTCCAACAACTGCCGCAACCTGGGGTTTTTAAAATACCGGTTTACATGGCTGCGCATACTGCCAATCAGCTGCATCTTCAGGCTTTTTCTGATCAGGTTAAAATCAATAAACTCCGTGATGCTGTGCGATGGGCGAAACACATAGTCGGTCATGCTAACGCGATATTTGTGTTCGGCTTGCTTTAAAAATTCATCGAGCTTAGCGCTACTGCCAGGTTCTAAAACTTCAAAGACCCTGGAGAGTTCGGGTCTCTCCCCCGGCACGTCTAAAAGATCATCCTTCCCATAATAGATCCGGTAAGCCGGATCGAGCCGTTTAAGCTCATAATAATCAGACGGCTTTTTGCCGAACAGCGCGAAAAAGTTCTCAAAAACATCGGGCATCCAGTACCAGCTTGGTCCCATATCAAAGGTAAAGCCGTCCTGCTGCCATGTACGCGCCCTGCCGCCGGGCTGGTCGTTTTTTTCGAGCACGGTGACTTTATATCCTTCATTAGCCAAAACACAAGCGGCCGACAGCCCGGCAAAGCCGCTGCCAATTACAACGATATGTTTTGAGGATTTCATGAGTTGATTGGCCTAAAGTAAGCAAATTGTTTTGCGGGCGGGTTGAAATATGTACTTTTGAAGCCCAGCGCACACGTGAGACAATGGATCTGTATGACGAAGCCTGTTTTGAATGCAGTAAATTAATAACCACTAAATACAGCACTTCATTCAGCAAAGGTATTAAGGCATTTAAAAAGCAATTCAGGTATCCTGTTTATGCTATTTATGGTTTTGTGCGCTACGCGGATGAGATTGTCGACACGTTTCATGACCATGATAAAGCAACCCTGATCCATGACTTTAAGCAGGATACTTTTAAAGCTATCGACCAAAAAATAAGTCTTAACCCCGTACTGCATTCTTTTCAACTGGTTGTCAACCAATATGGTATTGACAAGCAACTGATCGAGGAATTTTTACGCTCGATGGAAATGGATCTTGACCATAAAGTTTATACTGACCTGGATTACGAAACCTATATCCACGGCTCGGCGGGCGTGATTGGCCTGATGTGCCTGCAGGTTTTTTGCGAGGGTAACAAGGACCTGTATAATAGCTTAACACCAATGGCACTTAGCCTGGGCCTGGCTTTTCAAAAGATCAATTTTTTGCGGGATATCAAGGCTGACTATGTAGATCGCGGGCGCACCTATTTTCCCGGTATCGATTTCAAAAACTTCACACAACAAGACAAAGAGGCTATTGAGGCCGATATAAAAAAAGATTTTGACAATGGGCTTGAAGGCATAAAGCGCCTACCCCAGGGCGTCCGTTTAGGGGTTTACACCGCCTATAGTTATTACCTGCAGCTGTTTAAAAAAATTCAGCATACGCCGGTTAGTGAGATTCTTGACCACCGCATACGCATATCAAATCCCCATAAAGCTGCTTTGTATTTGCAGGCATTGGTTAAATGTAGTTTTTAATTGGTTATGAGCGACCTGCCTGTATATACCAGATCGCAACTGGCCCTGCGCAACGGGCAGGACAAGCCCGAAATATGGATTGCTTACAAGGGCCTGATCTACGACGTTAGCCGCAGTCGCCTTTGGCGCAATGGCAAGCACTACGAGCACTGGGCCGGCCAGGACCTTACCCACGAGCTTGGCGATGCACCGCATGATGA
This sequence comes from Mucilaginibacter sp., assembly GCA_036565645.1. GTDB lineage: Bacteria > Bacteroidota > Bacteroidia > Sphingobacteriales > Sphingobacteriaceae > Mucilaginibacter. The sequence goes on along the minus strand of DATCXS010000060.1, from coordinate 4,975 downwards.
ATGGGTGTTTCAAAATTTTGATCCGATTGGCAGGTTAGCTTGACATCCCCATCATCCTAAACTTGTTTCAGAATCCTAAAAGGCGATAGTTAAACTTAGGAGCCTACAGCTCATTATCGGTATAAAACTCAATAAGAGTAAGAAATAATAGCTTCTATGCAAAACAACAAAGGCGGAATGGGTTGAATCCAATCCGCCTTTGTACTATGGAAATTTTGTGATTATTTGATCTCGAAAGACGATAGCTGAACAAACTCTTGTACCCGCCCTGCAATTTCAGCCTCATTAACTGCTTTGATCTTTTCGGTACCAAATTTCTCCACGCAGAACGATGCCAGCGCCGAACCAAAGATGATGGCATTTTTCATGTTATGGAAGTTTACCGTACCCACCTTAGCCATGTAACCTATAAAGCCACCCGCAAAGGTATCGCCCGCACCAGTTGGGTCAAACACCTCGGCCAGCGGTAAAGCCGGGGCCGAGAAAATCTGATTTTCATGGAACAACAATGCGCCATGCTCACCCTTTTTAATGATGAGATATTTAGGGCCCATAGTTAATATTTTACGTGCTGCCTTGACTAAAGCGTATTCGCCCGAAAGCTGACGGGCTTCAGCATCATTGATAGTCAGTACATCAACCATTTTAATAGTTTCCAGCAGGTCGTCCATTGCAATGTCCATCCAGAAGTTCATGGTGTCCATTACAATTAATTTAGGGCGGTTTTTAAGGCGTTTAATAACAGTTTGCTGCACCTGTGGTGTTAAATTGCCAAGCATCAGGTACTCGCAGTTCTGGTAGGCTTCGGGGATGATGGGGTCGAAATCGGCCAGTACATTCAATTCAGTTACCAGCGTATCACGGCTGTTCATGTCATTATGGTACTTGCCGCTCCAAAAGAAAGACTTCTCCCCTTTTTTAACCTGTAAACCTTCTGTATCAATACCATGAGCCTGGAAGTCGGCTATCTCGCTTTGCGGAAAATCATCGCCAACAACGGCAACAATCTTAACTTTATCATAAAAGTAAGCAGCAGCCAAACCTGCATAAGTTGCCGCGCCGCCTACAATTTTATCTGTCTTACCAAAAGGTGTCTCAATAGCGTCGAACGCCACGGTACCAATAACTAATAAACTCATTTATAATTTCTGATTTTTTGCGCAAATATCATTAAAATTCATCACTTATCATACGGCGTCTTTTACATTTGCAGGACACCACAAAACCAACCCGACTCCATCATTAAAAATAATCAATCTCATATTTAGCCACTTATAATTTTTTTAAAAAAACATTGTGAAATAAGCCAATAAATTATACTTTTGCACACTCCAAACCGGAAATGACACTCCTGAGTAGCTCAGCTGGTTAGAGCATCTGACTGTTAATCAGAGGGTCGCTGGTTCGAGCCCAGCCTCAGGAGCAATGAAAATCAATGATTTAACCCCACTCTGGCGAGTGGGGTTTTTTGTTTCCCGCACATTTCCATTCTGCATGTGAGCAAATTCTGTATATCAAAGGATTTTTTTGGTAACTAAACATAAGCTCAGGTATAAATTAAGCCATATTTATGTGTGCTATTTCTTTTTCCTTACTTTTTTAAACAGCACGATCAGTATTATAAGTCCAAGCACAGCAACCACAAACCTTACCGCATAATATTCATCACGTTTTCCGTAAGGGGTATTTATAAGCGAATTGGGTTGCATATACAAATGGCCGTTTCGGTTGTCAAATATCAGGTTGAACCTTTTTAGCAGATCGCTACCCAGAATCATTTTTAGTCCTTCCGCGCCGCCCATATTCCGCGTTTTATATTTAAATCCGGAAAGCTGATATTTGCCAATGCCCAATTTTGGAGCAATTGCATCACCCAACCCGACCATACCTGCCAGTTCGGTCATAATGCGGTAAGTCAGCGGAACATCAGCGCTGTTTATAATAGAGGTATGTGCCCCTGTATCAAACATAACCCAACCTGTTTGTGTTTTATTACCGGCGGTAAGACTTACTTCTATGTATGGTATCACGCCGCCATCAAGAATAACGTCATGACGAGAATAAGATGCTATTTGAGAAGGAAGGGTATCATGAACGACTAATATTTTCTTGTCATAATTGATTTCTAAGATTTTGTCTCTGAACAATGAATTACCGATGATAAGGTCTTCGTAGTTCTTCATATTATGGGCAACAACAATACCCACACTGTCCCAAACCAGATCACCTATTTGCAGCAGATTTTTACTGGCCGACTGCACCTGGTTAACACCATCTGAATTAGCCAGAGTAACCTTACCGTCAAAGTTTATTTTAACTTTCTTAACAGAGGTTTTATTGATGATTGTCCCTCCCGCACCCAGGTCAAGCTGTATATTTTTAACTGCAGAGCCATTCAGTCTGGCATTTACATATACTTTATGGTTGTCTCCCAAAGTAAACGGAATGGTATCAGGTGCGGCGCCGGTAGCTTTTCGCGTGAAAGCATTAAAATGTTTGTACCGGGCCGAAATGCGGGTATAGCAACTATCCTTTCCATTCAGCAGAATAATAAAATCATATTCATTTCCATAAGAAACATCAAATGAGATAGAATCCTGATCTGTAATAAAAGTGATCTTTTGATTTTTCCGTGGAAGTTCAGCATAATAATAATCAGGTTTCCTTTCCGGCATAATGGCCCAATAGCCTTTCTTGAAGTGGTTTCCGTCCCGTATATCCACAGTTTTGGAAGTTGCTTTAATGACAGGCAGAACATTTTGAGCCAAAGCAAATTGCGATTGTAACAGCAAAATAGCAGCTATCCATTTACAGGTAAATAAAACCATCTGCCTGGTAGGTTTATAGGCTTTCATGTTGTTCTTTTATTATCAGACGCATACAATAAGGTTAGGTTACACTTTAATTTAAGATAAGATCAGTAATTTTCAAATCCGGTGTTTAGCTTAAATATATTGACAAGTTAGCTGTTTCCATTTTATTAAAACCAACAGTAAAGTCTCTGAATTTCTATGTTTGCGACTTTTCCTGAGAGATCAGGTTGGTGCCGCAACCGGTTATGTACAGCTTTTGACGTGGCCGCCGATCCGCAGGAAGTAATCATTGATTTTAAAGAAAGCCGGGGGGCTGATATGTCTGCCATCGAAGCGCTCAACAAATTGACTGAACGAAATAAATATTTCGACGACCCGAGCTATAGTATTGCGAGGAGTTAGGATAAAACATCAAATAAAAAGCCTCTCAGACTTGCTGAACTTCTATTTAATATTTTACTCTGCCATGTCTAACAGCTTGTCAACCCCCTTCAATCTCTAAAGGCCTGCGTGATCATCAGCCCATAAAGCCCGCCATCGAGAATGCCGATACCTAACCTGCCAAAAGCCGGGTTAAGAATATTTGCCCGGTGCCCCGGCGAGTTCATCAATCCCTCATGAGCCATGGGCAAAGTTTGTGTGATGGCGATATTCTCTCCTCCGGTTAAAAAATGCACGCCGTCTTTTTTCATCCGGTCAAACGGATCAAGGCCTTCGGGTGTATAATGCGAGAAGTAGCCCCGGCGAAACATATCGTCAGAATGCCCGCGTGCAACCTTTGTCAATTCCGGATCAGCTTTGAGGGGCTGCAACCCTCTTTGTGTACGCTCGCGGTTAACTAATCGCAAAAGCTCAGCTTCCAGATCAGGACGCGGCCGGGCTGTCGTCACTTTAAATGGCAGCCGCACCGTTCGCTCATGGCTTACCGTAGCAGAACTATTTCCGCGCAGTTGCAGCAGCGCATCAGTAAATATGGGCGACAACTTTTTGCTCAGCCCGTTTACGTTGCCGGCCAGTTGTTTGGCAACATAACTTTTCCTGGCCTCGCGCATAAGTGTCCCGTCCTTTGGATAAATGATTAAAAAGGCCGACAGCAATGTCGCCCATACAAAGCCGTTAACCAGTCCGGGTAAAATGCCAAACACATGATTTATCCGGCTTTGTGACACACGTTGCGGTAAACGACCCAACAACCAAAAAATTAAACGGTCAAAAATAATCTGCGCCAGTATGATAACGATGACAAAGCCCAATGCAGACGACCACTTACCCGTTTTAGGCAACAGTTTTAACAGGAGTACACCGGCTGGTTTATATAGTAACAGCGCCACTGCCAGCACCGCTATCCACGACAACAAAACAAGCGATGAAAGAATAAACCCACGTTGAAAGGCTGCCCAGGCACAGATCAGCACAATTATAATTATCAAAAGATCAACTATGTTCATAAGCTGTTATGGAATAAACACACACTTGACAGTCTTGTTTATAATGGGATATTAAGATGAGCTTGGCAAGTGGCTGCACTAACGCCGTCTCATTGCCTTGAGCCTGGTTAAGACTTACGAAGTTTTAAAAACTTCGTAAGTCTTTCAGCGTAGATGGGTCTTTTACGATAAGTCAGGACGTTAGCGATTACGATAAATATTCCTTGAAAAAATCGATAGTGCGTTTCCAGGCAAGCTCGGCGGCGGCTTTATCATAACGGGGCGTAGTATCATTATGGAAACCGTGGTTTGCGTTTTCGTAAATATAGGCCCGGTATTTTTTATGATTTGCTTTCAGCGCTTCCTCATAAGCAGGCCAGCCACCCGTAATACGCGTATCTAACGAAGCGTAGTGCAGCAATAATGGGGCGTGTATCTTAGGCACATCGGCAGCCGGGGGTTGCGCACCGTAAAATGGAACTGCAGCGGCCAGATCAGGCAGGCATACCGCCATTGAGTTGGCAACACCGCCTCCATAACAAAAACCTACTACACCTACTTTACCATTACAGTCTTTATGATTTTTAAGATAATTAAATGCATCAATAAAATTCTGCAGCATTTCGCCCGAATTACGTTTCGATTGCATTTCGCGGCCTGCATCATCACTGCCAGGATACCCACCCAGCGGGGTCAGTGCATCGGGTGCTATAGTAATAAAACCGGCGACAGCCG
>DATCXS010000147.1:0-4359 GCA_036565645.1 Mucilaginibacter sp. | reverse complement strand
ACATTGGAAACTACTGTTTGACGGCACAACCGCCAACGGCTGGACGAACGCCAGTGGCGCAGCCATAACCGCAGCACCCGGCGCCTGGGAGATTGTTAACGGCGCTTTAACGCTCAAGAAAGGCGCTAACGGCGGCGACATATACACCACTGATGAATACGGCGATTTTGAATTTACTGCCGATTTTAACATTGAACCCGGTACCAACAGTGGGATCAAGTATTTTTGCCATAAGTATGATAAAGGCGGCAACCTGGGCTGCGAGTTCCAGATCATTGACGACGTTTTGGGCGAGGACAATAAACAAGCTAACCACCTGCTTGGATCATTATATGATGTACTGCCACCAATCGAGGCTAATAAGAAGGTGAACCCTCCGGGTGAGTGGAATACCATACGCATTGTAGCTAAAGGCAAAAATGTACAGCATTGGGTAAATGGTAAAAAGGTGTTAGAATATACCCGCGGCAGCGACCAATACCTGGCCGGCGTAGCCAAAAGCAAGTTCAGCAAGGTTGAGCCGGTATTTGGTACGGTTGAAAAAGGGCGCATCCAACTACAAGATCATCACGGACCGGTAGCATTCAAGAATATAAAGGTAAGGCAGCTATAGACACTGGTGTTTGATCCACGCGTGTGTATAACAGTTTGGATCAGTGCTTGATCTTAACTTATTTAAAATCAATTAGTTGGCGACTATTTATTTTAAAAGCGGATCAGTTTGGATCACTTTTTATGACTTTTAAGTCCTTTTTTTGGATCACAAGTCAAACTTTTTGAAGCTTGCGTATTAGCGCTTCTCTACGTGAAATTTTTATTCATTATAAGATATTAAATGAAATTTGAGAGGATTAAATTGGTTAATGGTTAGCTCTCACTGTTAATTATTCTAATATACAACTAAATTATACTACCCCCTAAACGCCACCGGCGCTACACTCGTCTGCTTTTTAAAAAAATTCGAGAAATGCGCTATATCATCAAACCCTAACGTGTAAGATATCTCCGCAATATTCCAGTTGGTTTGTTTGAGCAGGATCTTGGCTTCCTGGATAATCCGGTTGGCAATGGTCTGGGTAGTAGTTTTGCCCGTTACCTCTTTTAATACTTTGTTAAGGTGATTGACGTGTACAGCGAGTCGGTCGGCATAGTCTTTGGCGGTACGCATGTTTAGGCGCTGATGCTGCGATTCAACCGGGAACTGCCGTTCCAACAGTTCAATAAAAAGCGACGATATCCGCTCTGATGCGTTATGTGCCGATTCAACAGCCAACACCGGCTGCAGTTTCTGGCCGTAATGGATCAATTCTAACACTAAGTTACGTAACAGGTCGTACTTAAAGCGATAATCAGAAGCAATTTCCCGATGCATTTTTTTGAAGATATACTCTATCTCACCTACCTCGTCTTGCGTCAATTGAAACACCGGCACTTGCCCCGGTTGGAATATCGGCAGGTCGTCCAGATCAACCCCGCTTTTACCCTGCGCCAGGAAATCGTCAGTAAAAATGCAAAACATACCGGTCTGATTGCCGGTTTCAGGTATCCAGTTATAAGGTATTTTCGGTGTAGCAAAAAGCAGGGCGCTTTCAGGGATGTCTATAGTCTTATCCGCGTACTCCGCCCGGCTTTTTCCTCTTATCCAGCTTATTTTATAATACGCCCGGCGACTGTAAGGCATATCGCGGGCGCCTGTCTTTTTGTCGAATAGTGTTTCGGTAACAAATACATTAAAATGACCTATCTCCTTAGCTATGCCACCTGGTAGCGGCGCCGAGCTTTCCTCATAAAACCCTTCTAATGATGTGTTGGTAATCACGATGTTTATTTGTAATAATCAAAGTTAATAATCCTGTTATAAATTCATACCGCCCGATGCCTCGATGCGTTGACCAGTGATCCAGCGTGCATCATCAGTACATAAAAATGCTACTAAACCGCCTATATCTTCGGCCACACCTGCACGACCCATGGCGGTAATGCTGCTGATGATTTTATTTAGCTCCTCATTATCGCGTACGCGGCCACCACCAAAGTCGGTCTCGATAGCACCCGGTGCCACGACGTTAGCGCGAATTTTTCTGGCACCCACCTCTTTGGCAAGGTAACGGGTAAATACTTCGATAGCGCCTTTCATAGAAGCATAGGCCGATGAGCCAGGCGTACTGAAACGAGCCAGGCCCGACGAGATGTTTACAATGCCTCCGCCTTCATTTAAAATAGGTAACATGCCCTGTGTCAGGAAGTAAACGCCCTTAAAGTGAACGTTCATCAAGCTGTCAAATGCTTCTTCTGTGGTTTCTACTATAGGTGCGTAGTAGCCAAAACCAGCGTTGTTGATCAGGAAGTCTAAACGATCGGTGCCGAACGTGTCGCTCAGAATGCTTTTTACTTTTTCAATAAATGCTGCGAAGCTTTTAACATCGCCGGCATCTAGCTGTAGCGCCGCGGCTTTCGGCCCGATTTGTTGTATTTGTTTAACCACTTCATTGGCCTCATCTACCTTGCTGTTATAGGTAAGGATAACGTTAATACCCTTTTCGGCCATTCTCAACGCCATGTCTTTGCCTAATCCGCGGCTGCCGCCGGTTACCAGAGCAATCTTATTTGTGTTTTCCATGTTTCTTTTGATTTTGTTGATACAAAGATCGCTCCGCAGATGAGGCTCGTGTTTGGATAAATCAATCGGTTATTTGCGAAATTCAAATAATGAGTACGAATGTGGAGGGGTAGATGCAAGAGCCATCGGCTCTGTAAGTTTTGTAACAACGGATTTTAATCCCTTGCAAGAAACACATAGGATAAGTACAGTGCCGTAGGGACGATCCGTATTATTCCGGCTCTTTGAAAAGGTATTGACTGTCATACGTTACGTTAAACTTTTCCAAAAGACTAATGTATTCGTCTTTGAAAGTTTGTTGTCGATGGTGCTCTTCTTGATTCTCTATATACTTATATACACTTGCTATTTGCGACTGACTATAAGAGAATACCCCATATCCTTCCTGCCATTCAAACCGATTGGGCGTTAAAGCTTTGTCGTTAATATATTTTGATGATTTAGCCTTCACTGCTTTCATTAGATCAGAAACTGAAATAGCTGGCTTTAAACCGACGAGGCAATGAACGTGATCTTCCACACCATTCACTATGATCGTTTTACAACCATTTTCATTGATTAAATTACCAATGACAGCAAAGAGCTCGGACCGCCAATCTTTTTCGATTACAGCTTCGCGATATTTAACTGCGAAAACAAGATGGAGGTAAATTTGGTGGTAGGTGTTTGCCATTTGATTGGTTTAGGTTTATATGTGCCGAACCTACGGTTCTCTGGTTATTGTGGTCTGCTTCAACGGGTTGAAACCCGTTGTTACAATATGTTACGAGGCTACGCCTCTGGCATAAATATTAACGCGATAAAACTAAACACAATTTATATAATTAATGCTATCACTCCAAAAGAGCCATAGGCTCGAAATATTTTTTAGCAACGGGTTTTTAAAGAGTTGTTACAATATCTGTCGAGGCTACGCCTCTGGCATAAATACTAACGCGATGAAACTGAACACAATTATGTAATTAATGCTATCGCTCCAAAAGCCCATAGGCTCGAATATTTTTAGCAACGAGTTTTTAAAAAGTTGTTACAATATCTGTCGAGGTTACGCCTCTGACATAAAATATTAATGCGATAAAACTAAACACAAATTATATAATTAAGACTATTACTCCAAAAGGAGCCGTCAGCTCGCTGTATTTTGTAGCAACGGATTTTAATCCGTTGAAATTAAGGAATCGAATAAAGTGGCGTAGGCACGGAACATACGTCTTACAGAAATCAATTACAAACTTTTAAGGTAATTTAATTTGCATCAAAGAAAAAGAGCCGTAGGCTCGCTGTATTTTGTAACAACGGATTTTAATCCGTTGAAATTAAGGAATCGAATAAAGTGACGTAGGCACGAAACATACGTCTTACAGAAATCAATTTACAAACTTTTAAGGTAATTTTAGATTTTACACCAAAGAAAGAGCCGTAGGCTCGCTGTATTTTGTAGCAACGGATTTTAATCCGTTGAAAAGAGGCGAGCGAACATTAGAGTGCCGTAGGCACGACACATAAGTCCAGATAAGACATAAACAAAAAGGCTAATGATCATTACAATCATCAGCCTTTATATTAATTCATCTGCACATCAAGATATTACGTTCCAAATTCCGGCGTGGTTACTTCGCTTTCTTCAAATTCATAGTCGGAAAGTGGTGGGCATGAGCAGATCAGCGTACGGTCGCCGTAAGTATCATTTACCCGGCCTACAGACGGCCAGAATTTATAAGCAGCCACGTATGGCAGCG
>DATCXS010000236.1:0-2367 GCA_036565645.1 Mucilaginibacter sp. | reverse complement strand
TCACTCACAGAAATTACCTGCCGTTTCGAGTTACCCGAAAACAAATGCTTCAAGGTCACAGCAAGACCTTGTAAGGCAGTAGTAAATCCTTTTATAGCGTTACCTATCACTTTATTATTTATTTTATACACTGGTGTTTCTTTGATTACACCAGCTTCCTCCTAATCTCTAATTACCTAATCTCTAATCACCAATTTACATTAACCACAAGCGCCATATACCCGATATCAAAATACATATAAATGCCAGCGGGGTAAGTACTTTCCAGCACAGATTCATCAGCTGGTCTACCCTTAAACGCGGCAGCGTCCAACGAATCCACATCTGTACGGCAATCAAACCCAATGTTTTTGTCCCTATCCATAAAATACCCCAGCCTGTACCGGTGGTCCAGTCGGCCAGGCGCACCACACCTATATTGGGCAGCGGCGTATTCCAGGCACCCAGAAACAAAATCACCCCAACCATCGATACCAGGAACATCATTGCGTACTCGGCTAAAAATACCAATGCAAACTGCAACCCGGTAAACTCGGTATGAAACCCTGCTACCAGTTCAGACTCAGCCTCGGGGATATCAAAAGGCGCACGGTTACTTTCGGCCAGCGACGCGATGAAATAGATCACGAATGCGATGATCAGATGTGGTGCTCTGAAAATGTTCCATGACAGAATGCCGCCGGTGGCCGACACATCCCAGAAACCCAGGAATTTTGTTTTTTCGTGCGATAAGATGCCTTGTTGTAAGGATATGGTTTGCAGATCTAAGCTTTGGGCAATCATCACTACCGATATCAGCGCAAACCCAGCTGGTATCTCGTACGATATGATCTGCGCAGCCGAGCGCATAGCACCCAGAATGGAATATTTATTGTTTGATCCCCAGCCGGCCATCAGGATGCCCAGGGTCTCGATTGAAATAATAGCCAGGATATAATACAGCCCAATGTTGATCCTGGCAGGGACCAGCCCCGGCGCCCAGGGTAAGGCTGCAAAACCCAGGTACACTGCCACGAAGATGATTAACGGCGCCATTAAAAACAACACTTTATCTGCCGCAGCAGGAATAATCAATTCCTTTTGTATCAGCTTGATAATGTCAGCAATGGTTTGGAGTAATCCGTATTTACCAACTTCGGTAGGGCCCAATCGGTCTTGAATAAAAGCCGAAAGTTTACGCTCGGCATAAACGCCAAAAAGAGTAAACACGGCTACAAAAGCAAATAAGCCTATCGCAATCAGGAAATATGTAATGTAAAAGTTCAACCGCTTTGCTTTAGATGCAAACTTAATAAATTTTAAGGTGATTGAATTGATTAGATTATATAAAAACTACCTTTCTGGTAGTAATTTTTTAAAAAAAGGAGAGATAGATTACATTATCGACTACTTACAGCTAAACTCAGTAACTGACACAAATGATGATTTTACAGGTGCCGAAAAAAAGCGAGAGGCATGATGATCAAACTCGACAGTATCATCTGTAGTGGTATAAAACCTGCGTTTACCGGTTTTGCTTAGCTTCTGTTCCAGTTCGGGATGCCGTTGCAGGTAGTCGACCAGGCTGTTGGCTACTATATCTCCCTGTGCTATCACATTGATATTGTCGGGCAAATGGGCCTTAATTTTATCCTGTAATAACGGATAGTGAGTACAAGCCAGCAGTATGGTATCGATATCGGGCGATTGTGTCATCAATTGATCCAGATATTCTTGTATAAAATAATCTGAACCGGGCTTTTCGTATTCGCCGCTCTCAACCAGGGGTACCCATAGCGGGCAAGCTTGCTGGTAAACTTTCAATTCAGGGAAGAATTTTTTTATTTCGATAGGATACGACTCAGATCTTACGGTACCAACGGTCCCTAACACACCAATGTTTTTGGTAGATGAAAAATCGCCGATAACCTCGGCTGTAGGGCGGATAACGCCCAGCACTCTTTTGGAGGCGTCAAGCACCTTCATATCTTTCTGCTGAATGGTACGCAATGCCTTGGCAGATGCGGTATTACAAGCCAGGATAACTAACGGGCAGCCTTGTTTAAATAGCCACTGCACACATTCCCACGTATACTGATGGATGGTATTGAACGACCTGTTGCCATAAGGAGCGCGACTATTGTCGCCCAGGTAAACATAATCATATCCGGGCAGCTGTTCTGCAATGGAGCGGAATACGGTTAAACCACCTATTCCCGAATCAAAAATACCTATCGGCTGACTTTCCGGCATGATGTACGTTTATGAATGATCAAAAATAAAAAAAGCGTCCCGTAATCAGAGACGCTTTTTGTTAAAGTTATATGCCGGATTATTTAGTGCTTTTAGCAGCAGCAGAGGTAATACCTAATTTGGCTTTAACGGCAG
>DATCXS010000363.1:0-5178 GCA_036565645.1 Mucilaginibacter sp. | reverse complement strand
ACGGGCAATACGCTGGTTAGGGTTTTGCTGTTGATATGCCTTAGCATCGACCACCCGTTGAGGACGGGCATTTGGCGAACGGCTAATGTTGGGCCTGAAAATACTGACCGATCTGGTGCCTACCGCAATACCGGGTCTGCTGGCATTGGTAACCGTGTAAACCTTTGGCTTACGGTGGGTATACCGTTCAATATCTGTAGCCCGCGGCCCCCCTGCATACCGGCGACCATTACGCACAAAGACATTATTAACTACTGTTGTACGGCGAATGATGTTCCTTACTTTTGTGCGCGGAATGTAGTAATCATAGATGCTTTGGTTGTATATATAAGCAGCCGGTGCAAAGGCCCAGTAATTAGCATAGTTACCGCCACCGATAGACATACTGAAATCTACATCAGGCGACAGTGGGGCCCAGCCATAATAGCCATCGCCCGAACGCCAGCTCACCCAGGCAGGTGCCCACTCATAACCGGGGATCCATTCCCAGCCGTAATAATCGTCAAAGCGCCAGCTGCCGTAGTGAAAAGTTGCCCATCCCCAGGCATAATCAGATACCCAGGTATTGCCATACTCGGTCATCAGCCAATAGCCTGCGGTTTGATATGGCCTGAAGTCTTCGTCAACATCGGGCAACCACACATCTCCATAAGTATTATCGTAAACCCAGGTGCCGTATGGCGACAGGGCATCGTAAAAGTCCTGCTCGGTAATCGCTTCGTCATCCTGAGCGAAGGTTACACGCGGGGCTGCTGCCAGCAATATTGCCAGTAAGCTTATCCCCCATATTTTTTTTAAAATTTTCATATTATCTGCCATTTAATACCGTGAAAGATTTAGTATTATTTTGACTTAACAAATAAGAAAACGTTTAGTGTGATGATTATGTGATAAGCAAACACCGGTAATCAACAATTAATATCACAGCAAAATGCATTAAAAAAACAAACCGTCGTATAATGAGTTATGACAATAGACCAACGTACACCAACGCAACAAACTTTTCCACCTTTATACTAAACTATATTTATTTCGATAATTTTACATTTTATTATTATACACAATGAGCGCAGAAGTAAATATTCCACGGCTGGACCTTAATACATACATGAACGGCAGCGACGCTGCGCGCAAGCAATTTTCGGATGATATTGGCAAAGCCTTTAACGAAACCGGCTTTGTTACCATCACCAATCACGGGTTAAGCAAAGAACTTATAGACGAATTATATACCCAGGTTAAAGCGCTTTTTGCCTTACCTGATGATGTAAAAGCAAGCTATGAAATACCCGAACTGGCGGGCCAACGCGGTTACACCGGCAAGAGCAAAGAAACCGCCAAAGGCTTTAAAACACCCGATTTGAAAGAGTTTTGGCAAATAGGCCAAACCGTTGAGGGCGATGACAAACTAAAAGAACAGTACCCCGACAATTTACAGGTAAAAGAGTTACCAAAGTTTAATGAGGTTACTTTAGAAGTTTATAAAAAACTGGAAGCAGCAGGCAAGCAATTACTGCGCGCCATTGCAATTTACCTGGGCCTTGACGAGAACTATTTTGACGATAAGGTAAACAACGGCAACTCAATATTACGCACGCTGCATTATTTCCCTATTGAAAACCCTGACGCCGTACCTGCTGATGCAGTACGCGCAGGTGCGCACGAGGATATTAACCTGATCACTTTGCTGATTGGGGCCAGCGCCGACGGCTTGGAACTGCTTACCCGCGACGGCAAATGGTTCCCGGTAAAAGCGCATGGCGAGGATTTGGTAGTTAATGTAGGCGACATGCTGCAACGGTTAACCAACAACAAACTAAAATCGACCACCCACAGGGTGGTTAACCCACCGCGCGAGCTGATGAAGTTTTCACGCTACTCGGTGCCGTTCTTTTTGCACCCTAAGTCTGACATGGATCTGACCTCGCTGCCATCAACTATTGACGCCGGACACCCCAAACTATACACCGACATTACTGCAGGCGAATACCTGGATGAGCGTTTACGCGAAATAGGTTTGAAAAAATAAAGCAGCAGCAAAAAATTATCAGCCAGCCGTTATGTTCCACCGGGATATGACGGCTGTGTTGTTTTAAGGGAGTTTATTGAAGTCAATTTCAGGCGTCTTCCTTGAATTGTGGGGATCGGTATAAAACCGGCTGTTGAGCGGTGTAAAATTATTGAAAAAACCACCATTAAGCAGATAAAACCCCTGGGTATCCGACTTGCCACCATAATCTTTACGGTAATTGATCTTTGCCGTTGCATCGCCGGTAAATTTTGCCGAATAGACGGGATCCCACCGGCCGTCAATATCTACCGTCCATTGATTAGCAAAAAAAGCCATGCGGGTTTTATCGCCATTAGGCGGATCAAAGTTTTCGACAAATGAATGCAGGCCTTTTAAATATGAGCCAGACTGCGGACGTTTAAAGCTGGCCATCAGTTGCCATTCCTTCGCTTCTTTTGGCTTAAAATAAGCGGTGTAGATAGTGGTTTCGGCAGCGATATCGCCCTGCGCATGTATCAGAAAACAATAGGTTTTGCCCGATACCCAGGGATATACCCTATAACTTTGCCCGCCCGAGCCTTCGCCACCAAACTCGCCCGCATGAACGCCCTCTCCTTTTTTTAGCAGTTTAACTTTCATGTGGTCAGGGATAGATTTAGGATCGTCTGTTTCAAAAGGACTCCAAACCGAGAATAATAATCGCCTTTCGGTTGCCGAGTTAACCTGCATACCAAAATAGCCCCCGCTAAAGCCATCAGCCATAAAATAAGAGCCAATGATATCTTTTCCAGCCGGCACAGTTACTTCGTTATAAAACCATTCGATAGTTTTATCCGGCACTTCATAATTCAGGTGAACAGACGGCCCGCGGCGGCCCCAATAAAAATAATTGCCGTGATTATCAATTACATAAGCCGAACCACCATTTAGGGCCGGACCGGTTAGTACCAGGTCAGCCACATTTGCAAAAACATCTGCGGTTTTGGCAAGGCCAATCAATTCAAACTTTAAGTATCCGGGTTTATCAATAGTAAACTTACCAAAATCAACCAACATAAAATCGAGGCTGCTTGAAACTGTCTTAGTAAGGGTTTCATTCAAGAGTTTAACCCCGATTTTGCTTTCGCCCGATGGTACCCGCAACTTCAATGCTACATTTAGCTTGCCGGTAGCCTCAACACGCACATATACACAAGCCGTGTCCCGCGCCGCCGACCATCTGACCAGGCCCGTATTGTTGATCGCTGCCTCAGCGTTTGGCCCAACCCAGGCATTACCTCCTAATGGAACATTAATAGTGGAGTCTTTACCCTGCGCAAAAGTTTTAGTCGGCACAAACCATAGCGCCGTAACTAACATCATTATAATGCTACCAATTAGTTTACGGCTCAACATATCAGGAGAGTTTTAAGTAATTACAACTTGTTATCTGTTTCGGCTTTGATGGCCCGGTATAGCTCATAAGGGTGTTGCGAGCCGATGATATAAACCAGCCCATCGCGATCTGTCAGGTGTACCGCATTTCTGCCGGCTGCAAAAAAACGGATGGTGCCTTTGCTATGCAGGTTATAAACCGGATTATTAAAAAGATAGCGGCTATAAGGCGCCACCTCGGCTTTAACAATGCTGTTGAGGTCAATTTTTACCAGGCGGGTTGTCCACAGGCCATTTAAAAAGATACTTTTATTTTCGACACGGGTTCTGAAATGCAGCAGGAAACCCATAATGATGGAGATGATGAGGATGGCGAAGCCAACTACAGCCAGCAGGTCGCCGGTTTTATCACCTACGTCGGTAAAAGTATAGGCTGCAAAACAAAAAATAGCCAATACCATGCGTATACACAGCGGACTAAACTCGCGGCCCAGGTATTGATTTTCGGTAAAAACTACTTTTTCGCTCATTTTATGCTTTATACAATTCGAAGATAGTTACTTTTTTGGTGTTTTCAGTTACTTTATATCGATCGTCGGGGCGATAGCCGCCTATCCAGATAATTTCATCATTACCATTAATCAGTAAGGGTATCCGTGTTTTTTGATGGACCGGTATTTTAAGGCCGATAAAAAAGTCGCTCAACTTTTTGCGGGTTTTCATCCCCAGGGGATAAAAACTATCACTTTGCTGCCAGCTGCGGACAGTGAGCGGATAGGTCAATTTTGCTGCATCTACCGAAACCCTCATTGGGTTATCTTTAATGATGACTGGCGCCTCGTCAGGCAAAATATTAAGCTTATAGCCGTTGTAATTTATAACCCGGTCATTTTCTGAAATGTTTACAATTTGATGCGCAGAGCTATCTGACGGCGTAATGATTAGTTTATCCCGGTCAAGTATCAACTTAAACATAGCCGATTTAAATACCCTGCCCGAATGTTTATCTAAAGATGCAATCACATCGTCAATTATTGTCTCATTAAAACCATAGGGCTGCAGCAATTTAAATAACAATAATCGCTGCGGATTTAAAGATTTAACTGCGGAGGTCAGGATATGAACTTCGTCGCCGGTTTTCGTTAATAATTCAGCCTTAAGTTCTGCTGCACGCAGCTCTAATAAAGTCTCCAGGTCTTTAAACCGCTCCAGGTTATGCTGAAAAGTGTTCTCCAGGGCCGGGTTCAGTTCGCGCAGTTTGGGGATCACCTCATGTCGCAGTTTATTGCGCGCATATTTGGCTGATGCGTTTGAGCTATCCTCGACATAGGCAAAACTGTTATCATTGATCAGCCTTTCAATTTCATCACGTGTCAAAAATAAAAGCGGCCTTACCAACGCGCCATTTTTTGGTAAAATACCATGCAGGCCGGCTATACCTGTGCCGCGTACCAGGTTTAACAATATTGTTTCAATCGCATCGTTTTGGTGATGCGCAAGCGCGATAGCGGTGTATTTGTTTTGTTGCCGCAGTTCTTCAAACCAGTTATACCGCAGCTCGCGTGCAGCCATCTGGATAGATATCTTGTGGTCGGCAGCGTATTGTTGGGTATGAAAATTGATAGTATGAAAAGGGATATTGTTTTGATTAGCCAATGCTTCGCAAAAGGCCTGATCGGCCCGGGCCTCGTTGCCTCTTAATTGAAAATTGCAGTGTGCAATAGCAAACGGATAACCGGCAGCCTTCAATAAATGCACCATTAAAACAGAGTCCATACCGCCGCTAACGGCAG
>DATCXS010000304.1:0-8676 GCA_036565645.1 Mucilaginibacter sp. | reverse complement strand
CCATTGGCTCACCGGTAACCGAGTCTGGTATTGATTGCGGCGACCGGCAGTTTAAAATTACCGGCGGCCAGCTCGTTGCTACCGGCGGCAGCACCAGCGCGCCAGGCACTAACTCAACCGTTAACTCGGTTATTTTGGGTGCAGGCACCACGCAAATTATCCATATCGAGTCGGCAAGTGGTGCAGAGGCTCTTACTTTCCAGGCACCCGCAGCTTACGCCACGTTGGTATTTGCCAGTGCTAAGTTAAAATCAAATACATCATATAACGTTTACACCGGTGGTAATGTAACTTCAGGTATAAGCTTTAAAGGTTTATTTACCGGCGGCACTTATACCAAAGGCACTAAAGCAGCTACAACATTTACTACGGGCAGCATAGTAACCAAAGTTGGCGGTGTAATTGCTACTAATTAACGTAAGTTGCTAGTTAAATAAAAATGAAGGCTAACCCCATGGGGTTAAAGCTTGGTAGAAAAATAAAGCAACAACATCCGCTCCGTAGGTGCGGCACAGGTAGCATGCATCATTCAAAATTGAACGTTTGGGGTTCGGCATTCATTATTCTATCATTACTGTCGCCCTATATCTATCCAAAATAATAGATATTCAAATCGGATTAGCAGCAGGTGCGTTAAAATGTGTGGGCCTGGCTGTAATATTTTTCTTACATAATTTGCTAACCTTTTTTATATTTTTACTGCTCAAACCAAAATTTAGCTGATGAAATTAAACACTACTGCCGGTTTAGCACTGGCTTTTTGCACCGCTTTGAGCACCGCTAATGCCCAAACCACGCCTGTAACAAGGCAGCACCAACAATTAAGCGTTGGTCGCGCGGTTGCGGTTGCAGATCCCGATGCACCGTCCACCAAGTACGATTATCACGACACCTTCAAGCCGTACTTTTTTACTAAAAACGGTAACGAATGGCGTGCTGCCGATGGACAGCCAGGCCCAAAATATTGGCAAAATCGTGCTGACTACCAGTTAAGCGCAACCTTAAATGAGGATGCCAACGAGATTGTTGGTACCGAAATTTTGACCTATACCAATAACAGCCCGCAAAGGCTGGGGTTTATCTGGATGCAGTTAGACCAAAACCTGTTCAAGCAAGATTCGCGCGGTATTGCACAGGTACCGCTTGACGCCAATGGCAACCAACGCAGCCGCAACTGGGGCCAGGGCCAGGTGTTTGATGCCGGCTTCAAAATTAAGTCGATAAAGGTATTGAGCAATGTTAAAGGTGCCAGGCGCACTAACGCTATTGATGTAAAATACCTGATTAATGATACCCGCATGCAGATCTTCCTGCCTACGCAACTTGCGGCACAAGGCGGACAGTTAAAGTTGAAAATAGAATACTCGTTCATTTCGCCCGATTATGGGTCAGACCGTATGGGTATCATCAATACAGACCAATCTAAAAACGGGAAGATATTCCAGGTGGCACAATGGTATCCGCGTATGTGTGTGTATGATGACCTGGAAGGCTGGAATACATTACCCTATACCGGCGAGAGCGAGTTTTATTTAGAATATGGCGATTTCGATATCAACATCACCGCACCTGCTAAAGACATTGTAGTTTGCTCGGGCGAATTGTTGAACCCCAAAGAAGTATATACTCCTGAACAGCAAAAAAGATGGGCACAAGCCGCGCAAAGTGACAAAACGGTAATGATCCGTACTGCTGACGAGGTTACCAATCCTGCATCACGTCCCGCAGGAAAAAAGGAATTGACCTGGCATTTTAAAATAAACAATGCCCGCGATGCTTCCTGGGGAGCTTCATCTGCATTTATTGTGGATGCTGCTAAAATCAATTTGCCAAGCGGCAAGAAATGTATGGCTATATCAGCCTATCCGATTGAAAGCAGTTCGGCATACGGCAAAGGCCAGTGGAGCCGTGGTACCGAGTTTATTAAAGCCTCGATCGAATATAACTCAAAGAAATGGTATGAGTTCCCTTATCCTAATGCTACCGGCGTTGCAGGCAAGGCAGGGGGTATGGAATATCCGGGCCTGGTATTTTGCAGCCTGAACGGTGGCTGGGGCGTAACCGACCACGAGTTTGGCCACACCTGGTTCCCGATGATCGTTGGCTCGAACGAGCGCCTATACGGCTGGATGGATGAAGGCTTTAATACTTTCATTAATACACTGTCAACCCAAAACTCATTAAACGGCGAGTTCTACAAACCGGCAACCCCTCAAAGATTGGTAGCCAGCTGGAGGGCATTCACCAGGCCGGGTTTAGAACCCATCATGAGCAACCCGGATAACCTGAAAGAGATTAATAATGGCACATTACTGTACAGTAAACCAAGCGCAGGTTTGGTTATGCTGCGCGATATTATATTGGGCCCCGAGCGTTTTGATTTCGCCTTTAAAACTTACATCAATAGGTGGGCCTTTAAACATCCGTCGCCCGATGACTTTTTCCGCACTATGGAAAATGCCGCCGGCGAGAGCCTGCAATGGTTCTGGAGAGGCTGGTTCGAAAACAACTGGCGTCTGGATGTTGCGGTTCGTGGTGTAAAATACATCAACAATGATCCTAAACAGGGAGCAATCATAACCATTGATAACCTGGAGAAAATGGCGATGCCGGTTATCCTGGAGATTAAAACCGTTAGCGGCAAAACCGAGCGTGTTAACTTTACCGGCGAGATCTGGGAACGTAACGTAAGCTGGTCCTTCAGATACCCATCGACAGAAGAAATAGAATCAGTAACTTATAATCCTGATTCGACACTGCCCGATTATAATCCATCCAATAACGTTTGGAATAAACAATAACCCCAGAAACCCGGCTCTGCGCCGGGTTTTTTGTTTATCAGTTATTTGTTAAATAAAATGGTAATATCAACTATTGGTATTATAATTGATTTAATTTAACCTGATAATTATTACATCTATGAAACGCTATTTGGGATTTATCGGATTACTGCTCATCACAGCCGGTGCCATTAAAGCGCAAACTGTAAAAGGCACTGTTTATGAAGAGAACTCCAACCAAAAAATAGGTAATGTTTTTGTGAAGGATATCAATAACAAGCAAATTACTTTGGTTGATAAAGACGGGAAGTTTGAAATCAGATCGGCCCGGGGGCATACGCTGGTCTTTGATTCGCCCGGATATCTTTCTGATACCTTATTTGTGATCGACAGTAATAAGCCGCTAAAAATACAGCTGAAACCAATGGGCATAATTTTGCGCGGTGTTAACATCAATGCGTCAAGGGCCGTTTTTAACCCACGCGAGGAGTACCCGGACGTTTACCGAAAAGCCAGGGTCAATATCCTTTCGCCAAGTACCATATTTTCTAAAGAAAGCCGGAACGCCCGCCGGATGAGGCGGTTCTTTACCAACGAAGAGCACGAGCGTTATGTTGACAGGGTGTACACTGCGTCGTACGTTTCAAGCCTGGTGCCGTTAAAGGGTATAGAGCTTCAGAATTTTATGGCGCTGTATCGCCCAAGCTATGCTTATGTGAAAAGCAACACCGGTCCGTCGCTGGCGGTTTATATTAATGACTCTTACCAGAAATATAAAGCGTTACCGGCTGAGCAACGGAGATTACCGAGTTTGAATGGCGAGTAAGGTTATTGACCTAAGTATTGCGCGATGGTGTTACCCTGAGGCTCTCGAAGGGCTTTGCCCGCATGCTTCGAGAGCCTCAGCCTGGCACCATTTAATTGGCCTTACACCAAATACTCAAACAAGGTTTGCTCTTTATTCAGCTCGATAACCTCAAAACGATGTTCTTCAAATCGTTTTAACAGGCCGCCATAATCTTCTTTATCAGCCAGCTCGATACCTACCAATGCCGGGCCTTGTTCTTTTTCGGTTTTCTTGATAAACTCAAAGCGGGTAATATCATCATGTGGTCCGAGCACGTTATTGACAAATAACTTCAATGCACCGGGACGTTGGGGAAAGCGAACAATAAAGTAATGTTTCAATCCCTCATATAACAAAGATTTCTCCTTGATCTCCTGCATACGGGCAATGTCGTTGTTGCCACCGCTGATTACGCAGACTACCTTTTTACCTTTGATCTGTTCCCTGCATTCATCTAGTACAGCTACAGATAAGGCACCTGCAGGTTCAACAACGATAGCTTCCTTATTATAAAGTTTCAGGATGGTGGTACATACTTTACCTTCGGCCACCAATTTTACCTCATCCAGTGTGTTGACGCATAGCTGGTAAGTTAAGTTGCCCACACGTTTTACCGAGGCGCCGTCTACAAATCGATTGATCTCCGGTAAAGTTACCGGCCCGCCGTGTTTGAAGGCTTCGAGCATGGATGGTGCACCCAACGGTTCAACACCGAGGATTTTAATGTTTTTGTTTTTTTGTTTGAGATAAGTACCTGCACCGGCAGCCAGTCCGCCACCACCAATAGGCATGATTACAACTTCGGTATCCGGCAAATCCTGAAATATTTCGACGCCTACGGTGCCTTGTCCCTCAATAATGCTGTAATTATCAAAAGGAGGGATAAAGGTCATCTGATGATTTTCGGTATAGATCAGTGCTTCTTTCAGGCAGTCATCAAAAGTATCACCCACTAAAACTAATTCAACACTGCCATTGCCAAACATTTCGGTTTGCTGTACTTTTTGTTTAGGGGTAATCTCGGGCATAAAGATCACGCCTTTGGTCCCCAGCTTATCGCACGAAAACGCCACACCTTGCGCATGGTTACCCGCGCTGGCGCAAACCACGCCGCGGCTTAGTTCATCCGCAGATAACTGGCTTATCATATTGTAAGCACCCCGCAATTTGTAGGAGCGAACCACCTGCAAATCCTCGCGCTTCAAATAAATTTCAGCGCCATATTTTTCTGACAAGCGCGGGTTATAGATCAGCGGTGTATGTTTTACAACGTTTGCTAATCGGCGGGCGGCAGTTTCGAAATTTAAGTCGGCGTTCATAGTATCAAATGTATAAAAAGCAAAACCGTTATTTGTTGTAAATAACGGTTTTGTGTGTCGTAGAGACGCGATGCTTCGCGTCTCTGGCAACATTTAGAATACGCTATAAGACGCGAAGCATCGCGTCTCTACAAAATGGTTACAAATTCGCGGCCAGCCAATCACCAACCTCACTGGTTTTATAGGCTTTGTTTTTGCCGGATAGATCCTCGGTTACTATACCTTCGGCTAATGATTTATTAACTACTGTGCGGATAGCTTCTGCTTCTTCCTTCAAACCAAAAGCATCCTCAAACATCATAGCTGCCGAAAGAACGGTTGCTAACGGATTAGCGATGTCTTTACCTGCCGCCTGGGGATAAGAGCCGTGTATAGGCTCAAATAATGACGTGTGAACGCCGATTGATGATGAAGGCATTAATCCCATTGAGCCCGAGATAACAGAAGCCTCATCGGTCAGGATATCGCCAAATAAGTTTTCGGTAATAATCACGTCGTAGCTGCTTGGCCATTGTACCAGGCGCATGGCTACAGCGTCAACAAACTCGTAGCTAACAGTTACTTCCGGATAGTCTTTTTCCATGGCCTGTACAGTTTGACGCCATAGGCGAGAGGTTTCTAATACGTTGGCTTTATCTACGCAGCAAAGTTTTTTACCGCGTTGCAACGCCATTTCAAAACCTAATTTAGCCAGGCGTTGAACCTCTTCTTTGGTATAAGTACAAGTATCAAAAGCAGTGTTGCCATCGTCTTTACGACCGCGTTCGCCGAAATAGATACCGCCGGTCAGCTCGCGCAAAATGATCAGATCAGTACCTTCAATGCG
This sequence comes from Mucilaginibacter sp., assembly GCA_036565645.1. GTDB lineage: Bacteria > Bacteroidota > Bacteroidia > Sphingobacteriales > Sphingobacteriaceae > Mucilaginibacter. The sequence continues at coordinate 2,904 of DATCXS010000304.1, read as the reverse complement.
CTCTCTTTTCAAAGGCGAGTTATCAATCAGCGATGGGAAAGTAAAAGTAGGGCGCACGTTAGCGTACAGACCTAATGCTTTACGCATTTTCAATAAACCTTGTTCCGGGCGTACTTTGGCAGTAGGGTCGTTATCAAAACGCGGGTGACCGATAGCGCCAAAAAGTACCGCGTCAGCTTTCATACAAACCTCATGAGTTTCGTCAGGATAAGGCTCGCCAACAGCATCAATAGCCGCAGCGCCGGTTAATGCCGATGTCCAGGCAATTTCATGGTTAAATTTCTTTGCAATAGCATTTGATACCTTAACTGCCTGGTCAATTACTTCCGGACCGATTCCGTCTCCTGCCAAAAGGGCGATATTTAGTTTCATTGTTGTTTATGTTATGATTGTTTTATTGTCTTGTTTTTTTTTCTTAAACACCACGTCATTGCGAGGAACGAAGCAATCTCTACACATGCTCGGCAGCAGTAACTGTCGCGCAGAGATTGCTTCGTTCCTCGCAATGACGGTTTTATTAAATGTTTTTCCTAATCACTAAATAATATTCAGCATCTTCTGCGTAGCCTTAATAGCGCAAACCGTTTGGTCTGAATCAAGGCCGCGTGTTAAAAATTTCTTTTCAGGCGTTTCCCAGGTGATGATAGTTTCGCACAATGCGTCAGAGCTGCTGCCCGGCGCAATGCGCACCGCATAATCGATCAGCTTGGGTAAAGTCCTTTTTTTCTTGATATAAACTTTGGTCAGCGCATTCATAAAGGCATCAAACTGACCATCGCCCTGCGCATTTTCTTCAAACTTTTCGCCGTCAATGCTCATGGATATAGTAGCCGATGGACGCAAACCCATAGCATTCGTCAATACGTACGATTCAACGATAACCTTTTGATCGTACAGGCTGCTATCCAGCACGTCAGATATAATGTAAGGCAGATCTTCTTTGGTTACCGTTTCTTTACGGTCGCCCAGTTCGATAACGCGTTGAGTAACTTTTTTCAGGTCAGCATCATTCAGCTTAAGACCCAGTTCCTGCAGGTTTTTTTCGATATTGGCTTTGCCGGATGTTTTACCCAGCGCATACTCGCGCTTACGGCCGAAACGCTCTGGTAGCAGGTCATTAAAATACAGGTTATTTTTGTTGTCGCCATCGGCATGGATACCGGCGGTTTGCGTAAATACGTTATCGCCAACAATAGGTTTGTTAGAAGGTATCCTAACACCCGAAAAGGTTTCAACCAGTTTACTTACTTTATAAATTGATGATTCTTCTACCTGTATTTCAATATCCTGGGCAAAATCATTCAGTACAGCAACAGCACTTGCCATAGGTGCGTTCCCGGCGCGCTCGCCCATGCCATTTATGGTTAGATGCAAACCGTTTATACCGGCTTTGACAGCTTCAAGCACATTTGCTGTACCCAAATCATAATCATTATGAGCATGAAAATCTAAATGTATACCGGGGCACCTTTCCCTCACGCTGCTAATAAACAGGAATGTTTCCCTCGGGGTTAGTACGCCCAGGGTATCGGGCAGCAGTATTCTTTTTACAGGCTGGGTTGCCAGAAAGTCAAGATATTGCCACACATACTCCGGCGAATTGCGCATGCCGTTGCTCCAGTCCTCTAAATAAACGTTGGTTGATATACCATTTTTAGCGGCCAGCTCAATTACATGCTTAATCTCAGCAAAATGCTGTTCGGGGTTTTTTTTAAGCTGATGGACAAGATGGTTCAATGAACCTTTGGTCAGCAGGTTTTGTACTTTTACGCCGGTATTCACCATCCAATCGATAGAAACGCCATTATCTACGAATGACAGTACTTCGATCCGGTCGGTATAGTTATGCTCTTCTGCCCATTTGATAATTGCTTTCACCGCCTGAAACTCGCCCTCAGATACGCGTGCCGAAGCAATTTCCACACGGTCAACCTTGAGCTCCTCTAACAATAACTGCGTAATGGTTAATTTTTCTGATATGGAAAACGACACCCCCGACGTTTGCTCGCCATCGCGAAGGGTGGTATCCATGATCTCTATTTTCCTGCGTTCCATTTATGGTGATTTCTGGCTATTATCGCCGGCTGATATAAAGACGTCATTGCGAGGAACGAAGCAATCTCTGCGCGATAGGCGGATAATTTGCATAACCGCTAAATATGTGTAGAGATTGCTTTGTCGTTCCTTCTCGCAATGACGTGGTGGTTAAAAAGGAAGATGCTCGGCAAATTCCTGTATATCGCCTTTTATGCTTTGCAGATAGTCGATATCGTCAAAGCCGTTAAGCAAGTTATTCTTTTTGTACCCGTTGATGTCGAATTTCTCTTTTTCGCCGGTTGATACCAGGGTGATAGTCTGCTCAGGCAGGTTCACTTCCAGTTCAGTTTTCGGGTCGGCAAAAATTGCTGCGAAGATCTTCTCAGCAAACGCCGGGCTAATCTGTACCGGCAGCACACCTACGTTTAAGCAGTTATTTTTAAAAATATCCGCAAAGAAACTTGATACCACGCAACGGAAACCGTAGTCGTACACTGACCACGCAGCATGTTCTCTTGATGAGCCTGAACCAAAGTTTTTACCCCCAACCAGGATCTTACCACTATAAGTAGGGTTGTTTAATACAAAGTCTTTTTTGGGAGTATTATCCGGATTGTATCTCCAATCGCGGAAAAGATTATCACCGAAGCCAACACGTTCTGTCGCTTTCAAAAAGCGGGCAGGGATGATCTGATCGGTATCCACGTTCTCGATAGGCAGTGGCACCGCGGTGCTTGTAAGTATATTAAATTTATCGTAAGCCATTTTATTGTTTGATGTGCAAATGTGCTGATATGCAAATGTGCAGATGCTTGTATTATTAAACTAACTCTTCAATTAATGTTCTCGGATCTGTTACTACGCCGG
>DATCXS010000381.1:0-2186 GCA_036565645.1 Mucilaginibacter sp. | reverse complement strand
GACAATCTCTTCTGAAAGACTACCGCCATTGTTTGCATTAGCGCCATTGGCACCCCCACCATTCTTAGCAGTATCAACCAAAGCAGACGATTTGGCCGCCTGATTGCCCAGCGATCTGGCATCAGCTTTGGTAGTCGCTTTTTTAGCCTTCGTATTTTTTTGCGCGTTAACCGGAACAAAGTATAATACCATGATCAAAGTAAACAGCGTGTAAGTGTATTTCGATTTCATGTGTTTGTTCTCTTATCCTTTATTAACCGGTTTGTTATTAGTTGTATCGGGCTTGTTATTCTGCATCGTATCAGGTTGAGCAATATTTTCGTCCGGCTGTTTTTTAGGTGGCGATATTTTATCCAGTGCAGCCTGTGCAGTTGGCAGGATATCGTCGTCGCCTTTATAGTTATCCAGCACAGACTGTAAAGTAGCCTTAGCCTGGAAGTTATCTTTCAGCGCTACATAGTCATCAGCCAATAAAATAAAGGCTTTAGCTACCCAGTAATCATAGTTAGGCATCTCTTTAGCCAGATCAAAACATGTTTTTTGCGATGTTTTATACTGGTGTTTCAGGTATTGAACGTAAGCAATGTTGTATTTAGCTTCGGCAGCGGCAACCGTTTTAGTGTTAGCCACGGTGTAGTCAAACTCATTCATAGCTGCGGTGGTATCACCTTTTTGCAGATGAGCTAAACCGGCATATAAGCCTGTACGGAATTTATCTTCCTGCGATGATTTTTCGTTCTGTCTGATCAGTTTAACATAGTTCAAAGCATCATCAGCATCGTGCATTTGTGCATAACATAGTAACAGGTTGTTGATAGCAAAGGTGTAATCGGCCTTGTATTCTGAATTAATTTCCAGCTTTTTCAGGAATACAACGGCGTCATTGTATTTCTTTTTGCCGATGTACAGCTTAGCCATAGCGATCAATGATTTTTCTGTCGAACTGCTGGTCCAGTCATTCAGGATCACGTTATAATCAACTATCGCTTCATCGTCGCGTTTCAAATTAACCAAAGCCTGCGCGCGAATAAACCTGGATTGTTTCTCGTAAATAGGCTTATTGGTAAACTTATCAAAATAAGCGTTTACGGCAGACACCACACCCTGCCAGTCGCCCCTTAAATAAAGATTGTTAGCGGCGGTGTACATAATGCTTTCCTGCTCGGCAGTGGTATAGTTCCCAATTGGTGTTGTGCTGGCATAGGCAATGAAGGTTTGCGCATCGCCCTTATCAGTGTAGATCTTCTCAATCTGTTTCAAAGCTTGTTTTGCCTCGTCGGTTGATGCATAATCTTTAATTACCTGCTTGAATGATTCAACCGCCAGATCATCATTGCCGGCATTGTAATCAATCAAGCCAACTGTAACCAGCGCGCGGGGGATGTAACTGCTGTTTGGGTACTTCTGCATCATAGTTTGCAGTAGTGTTTTAGAAGTTGGCCCGTCATTTTTAACGAAATAAGTATACGCTATCTCGAAATCAGCATCGTCGGCATAATCAGAGTTAGGGAAAGTGGTTAACAGATCTGTCAGCGTAGCTATCTTAGTATCAGGCGCACCTTGCAACCCTTGTATCATACCGCGCTGAAACAATGCATAATCTTCGCCTTTGATATGATTGTTAATAATACGATTGTAGTACTCCAAAGCTTTCTCGTAACTTTTCAGCACAAAGAAGCTGTCGCCGATACGGGTAATAGCGTCGTTTACTGTATTGCGATCCTTTTCTTCTCCATCAATAAAACGTTGAAAATAAGTAGCCGCGGTACGGTATTTTTCGCCGTAAAACGCTGCATAACCCAATGCATAATTAGCATAGTTATATAGGTTGGTTTGTTTAGCCTCGGGCATATCCAGAAAATCCTGGAACGTTTGTACCGACTCGGTATATTTGCGTACCTCATACATTGCCTCGGCCATCCAATAAGTGGTAAGAACCTTGATGTTCGGATCAACGGGGTCTTTCAATGAGCGTAAAAAAACACCTATGGCATTCTCAAACGCGCGCTCATTATAAAACTCCAATCCGCGGTAATAGGTTACTTTTTGGTAAGCAATTTTAGCGCTCTGCGTTTTATTGGGGATAGGCTCCAACAGCTCAACAGCTTCTCTGTAGGCATGTGAGTTTAGCAGTTCTTCGCCTAACAGCACTTTCATCTCAGTAATACGGCCAGAACGGGGATAGT
>DATCXS010000376.1:0-8502 GCA_036565645.1 Mucilaginibacter sp. | reverse complement strand
GGGAAGCCGGCTTTTTGGCGGCTGTATGGCCTGTTCCATTCGTCGCCGGTAATTACGGCCGCAGTGTGCGGAGCGTTTTTAAGCGGGTTATTGGTTTTGTCTGAAGCACCTTTTTCAATTTCGGCAATTTCCCTACGAATAGCGATCATCGCGTCGCAAAAACGATCCAATTCATGCTTAGGCTCAGACTCGGTAGGCTCAACCATCACCGTACCTGCAACCGGAAAGGATACAGTAGGCGCGTGGAAGCCATAATCCATTAACCGTTTGGCAATATCAACCACCTCGATGCCTGCAGCTTTGAATGAGCGGCAATCCAGGATCATTTCGTGTGCGCAACGGCCGTGCGAACCGGTGTAAAGTACCGGATAGTGATTTTCAAGTCGTGCTTTAATATAGTTAGCGTTAAGTATGGCATAACGGGTAGCATTAGTCAACCCTTCGGCACCCATCATAGCAATATAAGCATGCGATATGATCAGGATAGAAGCCGACCCCCACGGGGCTGCCGATACGGCGTGAATAGCTTTACCATGGTCGATATTAACTACGGCATGACCCGGTAAGTAAGGCACCAGGTGTTTGGCTACGCCGATTGGACCCATACCCGGGCCGCCACCGCCATGCGGAATGCAAAATGTTTTATGCAGGTTAAGGTGGCAAACGTCGGCACCAATTGTTGCCGGGCTGGTCAGGCCAACCTGGGCGTTCATGTTAGCGCCGTCCATATAAACCTGTCCGCCATTGTTATGGATGATCTGGCAGATATCGATGATCGATTCTTCAAATACACCGTGGGTTGACGGGTAGGTTACCATTAAGCAAGAAAGTTCCGTGCTGTATTGCTCGGCCTTAGCTTTCATATCGGCTACGTCAATATTACCATTATCGTCGCATTTTACTACAACGATCTTCATGCCTGCCATAGCTGCCGACGCTGGGTTGGTACCATGTGCAGACGAAGGGATCAGTACCACATTACGGTGATGATCGCCGCGGTCAATGTGATAAGCGCGGATAACCATTAAACCCGCATATTCGCCTTGCGCGCCGGCATTTGGTTGCAGGCTCATGGCCGCAAAGCCGGTAATCTCGCTTAACCAGCGGTTCAGTTCATCAAACAACTGCATATAGCCGCCGGTCTGGTCAACCGGGGCAAACGGGTGCATGCGGCTAAACTCTGCCCAGGTAACGGGCACCATTTCAGTGGTGGCGTTCAGTTTCATGGTGCATGATCCCAACGCAATCATGGAGTGGCAAAGCGAAAGATCTTTAGTCTCTAATGATTTGATGTAACGCAGCATTTCATGCTCTGAATGATGCGTGTTGAATATAGCATGGGTCAGGTATGCTGACGTACGTTGCATATCAGCAGGAATAACCGTAGTCAGGTTAGCTTGCAAACCATCAAAATCAACATCGTTAATTGATTTTCCTTTAACTTTGGCGAAGATGCGTACCAGGGTTTTAATATCCCCGGGCGTGGTGGTTTCATCAACAGCAATGGTAACTATTGAACCATTATAATTTAAGTTGATCTCGTTATTTAAAGCCTCTGAATGGATTGAGCCAACCAGGTCGCCCAGGTCTAATTTAATGGTATCAAAGTAAGAATCATTAAGTTGTTTGTAGCCCAGAGCTTCTAAGCTTTGGCTTAACAGGATAGCTAAACCATGGATACGCTCAGCGATCAGCTTTAAACCTTGCGGGCCATGGTAAACGGCATACATGCCTGCCATAATAGCCAATAAAGCCTGCGCGGTACAAATGTTTGAGGTAGCTTTATCTCTGCGGATGTGTTGCTCGCGGGTTTGCAGGGCCATGCGCAGGGCATAGTTCTCGGCGCTATCAATGGTAACACCGATGATGCGGCCTGGTATTGAACGCTTGTATTCTTCTTTAGTAGCAAAAAAAGCAGCATGCGGACCACCAAAGCCCATTGGCACACCAAAACGCTGGGTTGAGCCAACCACAATGTCGGCACCCCACTCGCCCGGAGGCGTTAACAGCACCAGGCTCATTATATCGGCAACCACAGTTGTTTTAATGCCTTTGTCATGCCCTTTGGCAACAAAATCGGCGTAATTATAAACAGTACCCTGACCGGCAGGATACTGAACAATGGCGCCAAACATGTCGTCGCTTAGTTCGGTGGTACGGTGGTCGCCTATTTGCAGGGTAATGCCATAAGGCTCTGCCCTGGTTTTTAAAATATCTATAGTTTGCGGAAATACCTCTTCTGACACGAAGAACACCTTGGCGCTGTCTTTTTTGCGCAACGTATATTGCATAAACATCGCCTCGGCAGCGGCGGTACCTTCGTCAAGCAAAGATGCGTTGGCAATTTCCATTCCGGTCAGATCAATCACCATTGTCTGGAAATTTAGCAGCGCCTGCAGGCGGCCCTGTGCAATCTCGGCCTGGTAGGGCGTGTACTGCGTGTACCATCCCGGATTTTCCAGAATATTACGCTGAATAACACCGGGCACAATCACATCATAATAACCCTGACCGATATAACTGCGGTACACCTTGTTTTTTGACGCGGTTTGTTTCAGGGTTTTAAGGTAGGTAAACTCGCTCTTTGCTGCAGGCAGGTTAAGCGGCTCCTTCAATCTGATCTTGGCCGGTACCGTTTGATCTATCAATTCGTCCAGCGAATTAGCGCCGGTAGCTTTTAGCATTTCTGCGGTGTCTGCATCGCCGGGAGCAATGTGCCTGCCCTCAAATTTTTCCTCGTACTGTGTGTTTAATTTCATGCTTAACGGCTTGATTATTATCCCGGGCAAAATTACATAATAAAGAATTTTTATTTTATATAGATGATTGTATTGGTAATTTTTTCTGTAAAAGTTAATATTTTTATAAAAAAAATCTTGATAAAGCTATAATTAGCCATTTAATCAGAAAAATTATCCATATGGAAAGTATAGATGAAATTGATAAAAGCATCCTGCGCGAATTGCAGAGAAACGCCAAGATCACGACAAAGGAATTAGCATCGAAACTAAACCTTACCATATCGCCGGTTTACGAGCGGATAAAGCGCCTTGAGAACATGGGATTTATTAAAGAGTATGTCGCGGTATTGGATAAAAATCTCATCAATAAGCCCTTTACCAGCTACTGCCAGGTATCGATGCGCTATCATGAGGAGTATATTGACAAATTTGAAGAAGAAATATTAAAGCTTGACGAGGTTCAGGAGTGCTATCACATAGCCGGGCAAATAGATTTTTTATTGAAAATAAATGTCGGCAGCATTGATGAGTATCATGATTTTATAAGATACAAATTGTCAAAGATCAATAACATTGGTTTATTGAACAGCGCCTTTGTTTTAAAGGAGATCAAAAAAACGTACGCGTATAATATTTGATGGTGTATTGATGTAGAGACGCAACACCTTGCGTCGCCCGTTTGCAAGGGATTGCGGGGTATAAAACACCGGCATCTCTGTGCGGAATTATGCGGTTATTTGTGCGCTATTTTCTAAAACACTGCGTCAGACGCGAGTATCGCTTTACGGACAAACATTTGCCATCTGCCCATCAAATTCCTATCTTCACATCCGCACATTTGCACATCTGCATATTTGCGCATCATCAACATTTGCATACAACATCGTACATCAACCATGACCGCAACCCAGGCTCTGCAAAAATATTTTGGATACAACACGTTCAGGCACGAGCAGGAGGCTATTATCAATACCGTTTTAAGCGGCGGGGATGTAATGGCGCTGATGCCTACCGGGGGCGGCAAATCGTTATGCTACCAGTTACCGGCTGTATTACTGGAGGGCTTGACCATCGTTATTTCGCCGCTGATTGCCCTGATGAAAGACCAGGTAGATGCCCTGAACCTGGCCGGTATACCTGCGGCTTTTTTAAATTCGTCGCAAAGCCCGGGCGAACAGAACCACATTATCGCGCAGCTTAACAGCAACCATATTAAATTGCTGTACCTGGCGCCCGAGCGATTGTTTGGCTCGGGCAATAAGCTGGTTGATTTTTTGCGGTCATTGCCGGTACCGGTGTCGCAAATAGCTATCGACGAGGCGCATTGTATCTCGCACTGGGGCCATGATTTCCGGCCGGAATACCTGATGCTGGCCGGCTTGAAAGATCATTTTCCTAACATTCCTGTCATCGCGCTGACTGCTACTGCTGACAAGCAAACCCGCAAGGATATTCTCGATAAGCTGGACCTGAAAAATCCCGCTATATTTATCTCATCCTTCAATCGAGCCAACATTATTTACCGCGTCAACCCTAAACGCAACAGTTTTGACCAGTTGCTCGATTTTTTAAATGAGCGCCGCGATGAATCAGGTATTATATACTGTTTATCACGTAAATCGACCGAAACACTTGCCCAGAACCTGCGCAGCCGGGGTTATGCTGCTGACGCTTACCACGCCGGACTGGACAACAGCACCAAAGCTAAAAACCAGGAAGCTTTTCTGCGCGACGAGGTAAAGATCATCGTAGCTACCATCGCTTTCGGCATGGGTATCAATAAATCAAACGTGCGCTACGTGGTACACATGGATCTGCCCAAAAACATTGAGGGTTATTACCAGGAAACCGGCCGCGCGGGGCGCGATGGGCTGGCCTCGTCGGCCCTGCTGTTTTATTCGCCCGGCGATGTGATCAAGCTGAAAGGTTTTGTTGCTGTAGATGGCGACCCTGAGCAAACACAGGTGATGCTGAACAAGCTGGACGATATGGCAAGATATTGCCAGCTGCCCACCTGCCGCCGTAAGTATCTGCTCAATTATTTTGATGAGGCTGCCGCCGATCATTGCGGCTCATGCGACGTTTGTTTGAGCGAGATCACCAAGTTTGACGGAACGCTCATTGCTCAAAAAGCGCTGTCGGCCGTGTTTCGTTTAAAGGAGCGGTTTGGCGCCGGTTATGTGATAGACTTTTTACGCGGATCAAAAAATGAAAAGATCCGCCAGGAACATAAAGAATTAAAAACCTATGGCGTGGGCCAGGATGTCAGCAAAGCCGACTGGCAGCGCTACATCCGTGAGCTGGCGGCGCTGGGCTACCTGCAATTTTCGGGCGGCGAGTACCCGGTGCTGCAGCTTACCGGTAAAAGCGAAGGGGTATTAAAGGGGCAGGAAAAGGTTGAACTTATTGCGACGCAAACCATAGAAAGCCGCTCTACCGAAGACCTTCCATTTGAGAACGATCTCCTTGAACAGCTCAAAACTGTCCGCCGCGATATCGCGGTGCTGGAGAATGTGCCGCCTTATTTGATCTTGTCGGATGCTACTTTGGTAGAAATGGCCACTTATCTGCCCCAAAACCTGGATGAACTGCGGCTGATTTCGGGCTTTGGCGATGTTAAGCTGGCGCGATATGGCCGCGAGTTTATATCGCCAATAAGCATTTACACTGCCGGGCGTGGTTTAAGCTCAAAGATGAACCAAAAAAGCAGGAAACGTGAGCGCAAACCGAGGTCAGAGAGGCCCGCCGCCCTAAGAAGTGCCGATACCCGCCGCGATAGCTTCTCGCTTTATCAGAACGACAAAAGCATTGCCGAGATAGCCACCGAGCGTGGATTGAGCATATCGACCGTCGAAAGCCATTTGAGCTATTTTGTGGCGACGGGCGAGATGGATGTTCGGGATATGGTACCGGCTGCTAAAATTCCGGTGATACAGGATGCTATTGAAAGCTACGGTGCCGAGCGGCTGGCCCCGCTTAAAGAAATTTTGGGTGCCGATTTTAGTTACGGCGAAATTAAAGCCGTATTAGCCTGGATGAACAGAAATGAATAATTTTGGTTAATACATTTGTGATCTTGAACATAGCGAAAAGATCTTATACGTTATACTTATCGCGTGTATAAGATTCTTCGCTATGCTCAGAATGACAAGGAGAACACATAAAAAAGATTGTCATTGAGAGGAGAAGCCGCAAAGCAATTGCAAGGATACAAAGTTCACGTCCCCGATAGTATCGGGAGCTGCACTACGCTTGCAACGACAAAAGCTTTTTATTAATTGTCATCTTGAACGTGGTGAAAGATCTTGTACGCTATACTTTTCGCGTGTATAAGATTTCTTGCTATCGCTCGAAATGACAAATATTAGAATATAAACGCCACACATGACCACAACCGAACAACTATACCAAATTTACCGGCAACACCCGGTTATTGCTACCGATACCCGCAAGATCACAGCCGGCAGTATATTCTTTGCTTTAAAGGGTGACAAATTTGACGCCAATACCTTTGCGCAGCAGGCTATTGAGGCCGGTGCGGCCTATGCAGTGATCGACAATGCGCAGTATCAAACCAGTGATAAATATTTATTGGTAGATGATGTATTAACCGCCTTGCAGGACCTGGCCCGCCATCATCGCCGCCAATTGACGATCCCGGTTGTGGGGCTGACCGGTACCAACGGCAAGACTACGACCAAGGAGTTAATCAATGCCGTGTTGTCGCAACATTTTAATACTGTGGCCACGCAGGGTAATTTGAATAATCACATTGGCGTACCGCTAACTATTCTGGGTATCAATAAATCGCATGAAATAGCGGTAATAGAAATGGGTGCCAATCACATTAAGGAGATTGAGTTATTGTGCAGTATCTCGCAGCCAACACACGGCCTTATCACTAACGTGGGTAAAGCGCATTTGGAAGGATTCGGCAGCATTGAGGGTGTGAAAATTGCCAAAGGCGAATTGTATGATTTCCTGGCCCCGCATAATGGCGTGGCTTTCATCAACAGTAATAACCCTATATTAATGTCGATGCAAGGCACGCGTAAATTCACTGCCCCACCGGTATTTTATGGCGATCAGTTAGACGACCTGGTAAGCGGCGAGATCACGGAGAATGCGCCATTGCTATCGCTACGCTGGATGAATAATACTACAGGGCAGGAGTATTCAGTTAGAACGCAGCTTACGGGCGCTTATAACCTGGATAATATCCTGGCAGCCATCAGCATTGGGCTGTATTTTAAACTATCTGCCAGTGAGATCAATGCCGGTATTGAAGGCTATCAGCCTAAAAACAACCGTTCGCAAGTAGTACAAACGGCTACCAATACATTGATCTGTGATTACTACAACGCCAACCCAAGCAGTATGGCTGTGGCTATTGAGAACGTCGGTAAAATAACTGCCAATCGAAAAGTTTTGATTTTGGGCGATATGTTTGAAATGGGGACAGAAGCTGCTGCCGAGCATAAAGGGATTATTGAAAAGGCGCTGGCTACCGCGGTTGACGAGCGCATCTTTATTGGCAAGGAATTTATGGGGCAAAAGGCTATAGCTGAAGGAGAAAACGCTGCTTTTTATGAAACTGCCAACGGTGCCATTGCGGCTTTGAAAGCATCACCCATAAAAAACTCAACCATACTGATCAAAGGATCGCGCGGTATGGCTTTGGAGCGATTGGTGGAGTTGTTTTGATGTTTGAAAAAAGACTTACAAAGTTTTTGAAACTTCGTAAGTCTGCATACATGGCTATCATCCTGAGGCCCTAAATGCCAAGCCGCCTTGATTTACCCGCAAGAAACAAATGTTTTAAATCGATATTTCTAGTTTGCCTATTTCTTTCGCAAAAGCCTTCTTCTCTCCATTTACGAATACAAAAAAGCCCTTTCCTTTATGATAGTGCTGCCCGGTTTCGTCATACATAATGGTAATGGTTTTACCATGATACCAAACATGGTCAAGGCAAAAATATTTCCAGGTGTGAACCGGCAATAGCGGGTTTATCAATAAAGTACCACCGGTTTGTGGCCGTAAACCTATCAGGCCTGAGATTATCAGATCGCAATATGTAGAGTGATTATAGTCCTTTCCGCGCTCCTCACCTCCTTTTTCTTTTGACCAGGTGCCGTTTTGCCAGGTTTTTAACCGGGTGCGCGATATCCAGTCGCCGGTAAAAGGGTTCAAGTCCTCGTCAATCCACGGAACGGTAACTCCGTTAGCTAATGTTAATTGCTGGCTATTGGTGTAGATGGTCAACAGTTTTAAATATTGCACCTTTGAAATATAAGGCTGATTATAATTATTGAGCAAATTAGCCAGCGCAGTAAGCGTTATAGCTGTGGCATAGGGCCAGCTCGGACCATTCCACTGGCACTCATGGCCCTCGTAAGAAATTTTAAATCCTAGGGCGCTTTGTTCAAGCGTTGTTGGCCCGTAAGGCGCGTAAAACGCTTTAGGGTCCATTAAAAATTTCCAGGCCACGGCATATTGATTATCCGGCAGGCTAAAATACCAGGGCGTATAACCATATAGTTCGCGCCAATTACATAAAGCCGCGCCAGCGTCACGGGACAGCATTTTAAAAAACTGTGCGCTGGCGTCCCAAAGCTTTTGCTGCAGGTTGCTTTTTATAGCAGCCGCCTTGCCTTCAAATTTGACTGCTACTTCTTTTTGGCCTGCTATCTTCGCTATTTGGCTTATAGCATTGGCTTCACCATACATATAAGAATTGATGGTTGCCCGGTAGCCGCTA
>DATCXS010000371.1:0-2012 GCA_036565645.1 Mucilaginibacter sp. | reverse complement strand
TATTAAAAAGGCTTTGTAGGAATTTCTGCAGAGCCTTTTTTGTTGTGGTTGGAAGGCCTGCCCGAAGGGAACGCCCTGGCTAATCGATACCTATCATACCCCGCGCAATAATCACCAAACGAAGAGCTTACATTTCAAATTGACAGAGGAATGTATTACCTTTGCATTTCAAAAATTAAACAAATTTAAAACGCTATGTCATCAGTAGAGACCGCTTACACCAAGTACAAAGTAAAAGATATTTCTTTAGCCGAATGGGGCCGTAAAGAAATAGGCTTAGCCGAAGCAGAAATGCCGGGCTTAATGGCCTTACGCCAGGAGTTTGGAGCTGCAAAGCCATTAAAGGGTGCGCGCATTGCAGGCTGCCTGCACATGACCATTCAAACCGCTGTGTTAATTGAAACACTGGTTGAACTGGGAGCAGAAGTTACATGGTCATCATGTAATATTTTTTCAACTCAAGACCATGCTGCCGCTGCTATTGCTGCTGCCGGTATCTCTGTTTATGCCTGGAAAGGCCTGAACGAGCAGGATTTTGATTGGTGTATTGAACAAACCTTATTCTTTGGCGAGGATCGCCAGCCATTAAACATGATCCTTGATGATGGTGGTGATTTAACCAACATGGTATTTGACAGATATCCTGAGTTAATTGCCAACATTAAAGGTTTATCAGAAGAGACCACCACCGGTGTTCACCGTTTGTATGAGCGCATGAAAAATGGCACTTTGCCAATTCCGGCTATCAATATTAACGACTCGGTAACCAAATCAAAATTTGATAACAAATACGGTTGCCGCGAGTCGCTGGTTGATGCTATCCGCCGCGCTACCGACGTAATGATGGCCGGTAAAGTAGGTGTTGTTTGCGGCTATGGCGACGTAGGTAAAGGCTCTGCCGACTCATTACGCAACGCCGGTGTACGTGTTATTGTTACCGAGATTGACCCTATCTGCGCTTTACAGGCAGCTATGGAAGGTTATGAAGTTAAAAAATTAAGCACTGCCATTGCCGAAGCTGATATTGTGGTTACTGCTACCGGTAATAAAAATATCGTTCGAGAGAAACACTTCCGTGCTTTGAAAGATAAGGCTATTGTTTGTAACATTGGCCATTTTGATAATGAGATTGACATGGCCTGGTTAAACGGCACTTATGGCAATACTAAAATAGAGATCAAACCTCAGGTTGATAAATATACTATCGACGGTAAAGATGTAATTGTTTTAGCCGAAGGCCGTTTGGTAAACTTAGGTTGTGCTACAGGCCACCCAAGCTTTGTAATGAGTAACTCATTTACCAACCAAACATTGGCCCAGTTGGAGCTTTGGCAAAATTCAGCAGCTTATGAAAACAAGGTTTATACCTTGCCAAAACACCTTGACGAAAAAGTTGCCCGTTTACACCTTGCCAAAATTGGTGTTGAACTGGAAGTTCTTGATCAGGACCAGGCTGAGTACATCGGCGTAACCGTTGAAGGTCCGTTTAAACCGGAGTATTACCGTTACTAATCTTAGATTCAAGAGTAAAGATTCAAGAATTAAGAGTAAAGATAAGGGGGTGTGATCTGAGGATCATGCCCTTTTTTGTTGAAATCTCATTCATTCACATTACGTTGTTGCGAGCGTAGCAAGGCAGTCTCTACGCGATAGCCGGCCCATACACAGAGATCGTCACATTCGTTTTATGTTAGTTTGTTAGTCCGGATTTCCTTTGTGGGGATTTATAATCCTCTGTACGCGGATTGCAAATCCGCTATTATTAAGTCCGGGATTATAAATCCGGACTAACATTAGCATTAGCTAACATTGATGACGTGATGGGACTATTCCGTCGATCGAATGACAAAGTGTTGAATATAAAAAAAGCCTGCCGCTAATCGCGGCAGGCTTTTTAATCAATTTTATCAAATCTTACAACTCAAACTTGATTGCGTTAAATAACAAAAGCGCATCAATAGGTTTGGCTTTGTCGTTTTTGAACACGAAGTAAATATCATGGATACCGGCGG
>DATCXS010000369.1:0-5444 GCA_036565645.1 Mucilaginibacter sp. | reverse complement strand
CAGATGCGGGCTGCGGCTGCCAAAGAACCCCATGCTACTATCGGTATGACGGTGTATCCACCGTATCCGAAAGAGGAGTTCCCGAATATGGCACCGTTTAATTACCAAAACGCCGGCGATTGGACCTGGTTTGGCGGCCGTATGCCCCAAGCTTTGCTAAATTATGGCCTGGCACAGCAAGCTTATGATGACCTAAAACCGATGATTGACCGCACCATTGCCAACAAAGGTTTTTTTGAATGGTACAATGTTAAAACCGGGGCACCAAGCGGCTCGGGCAGTTTCAGAGGCGAAGCCGGGGTGTTGTATGATGCCATTAATGCACTAAGACAATGGGCGGCAAAACAGAATTAGCCTTTGCCTTCATAAAAATCCTTAACCGCTTTAGCCCCACCTGCTATGTTTGGTAACTTCATTTCAGAATATTTGCGGGCGAAAACGATGCCCTGTGCCCCGGCGTTCAGCGCGGTCATGGTAGACCGGTAGGCATCTTCGGGTGTAGTCTGTTTATTTTTGGCTGCATTGGGGATATCGATGTCCAACCCGGCGTAGATCTTGCATTTGCCCTGCACGCCATCCAGCGCGCGTTTGGTTTCTTTGGCTACATAGTCCTGCGGCATACCATCGCGGCCCAGCGTAGCCAGATCCATATCCTCATAGTTCATGAAACGGTTGTTCAGTTTCAGGTATTCTTCTTTAGACAGATCGCCAAAAACGGTTGAAGCGTTAGAGTTAATATAATTTGCGTAGCGCGATCCGCCTACAATATTATAGATCACCGGTTTAATAAAATCGGCATAAGCCAAACGCTCGTACGGCATTTCGGCTTTGGTAAACGGACTTAAACTGTTAGAATGCCAGATATGGAAACCCGCCTGGATGTTTGGTTTAACTGCTTTGGCCGAGTCATACACATTACGATAAGTGGCATGATTGGCAGTGGTCCACAGTTTTTCATAGGCCAATATCTCGGGATAATCCGTCATGATGCGCCAGAATTCTGCGAAATAACCATCAACAGGCCTTTGGTGCATGGTAGACTTTTTGGTAAAATCAACCAGTTTATGATACCCCTCCAGCGCGCGGTCAACATTTATGCCCTGCTCTTTAGCTGCTTTGCGGTGATATGGACAAAAGCAGGTGATCCGGGCCGACGGACGCTCGCCTCTAAACGGCGCAATAGCATTATTGAATGGCCCCTGCCGTTCCGAACTCCACATCACACCGTCGATATCGTAGCTTGAACAGATATCCTTAGTCATACCGCTGATAAAGTTGATATAATCGGGGTTCAGATCGCAGCAACTTTCAACGTGTTGCCCGTAAATACCGGTCTCCTGTAGCTTGGCAATGTTGGGTACATCTTTATGCCAGGTAAAACTATCCTGGTTAAAAACATAAGTTTTTAGTCCGCGCTTTTTAGCCTCGGGTAATACGGCAGCCAGCATATCCCAATCGCCATGATCGGGTGCTTTGGTGTCTTTCAATATGGTGTTTTTATAGAACTGCGGATGCGGAGTAGCAAAGTTGCCACCTCGTAAGTTTTGATACTCGAGCTTACCATGATCGGGGAAGGGATATCCTGCAATCTGACGTCCGGCGATACCGCTGTCATAAGTAAACGTCGCCAGAAATAAGGTATTGATTGGCCCGGCTTTCTGTATATTGTCCAGCACCTGGTTCACGCCTTCGTCAACAAACGATATGGCTCCCACCTGTATGCCAATTACGTTGTCGATCTTAGCTTTCGGTGCAGCATAGGCCGAACGGGCGAGCACCGATGGTATCATCGCGGCAGCACCTAAAGCAAGTCCGCCTTTTACCATGTCGCGACGGGAAAATCCGTCCTTAATTTCTTTTTCCATGATGATTTTATTTAGTTAATTAAGTACCCGATATAAGTAAATTAAGAAGTTGTCACTTCGAACGATAGTGAGAAATCTATACACGTTAGGTAAGCGACTATCCGTGTATAGACCTATCCTGATGGTTGAGGATGACAAGTTTATTTATAATGAACAACGTAGTGAAAAACCTTACGTTAATTTGCGTCACATATCTTTTATAAGATCCTTCGCTGTCGCTCAATATGACAAACGTGTTGCCAATGACAAGCCTGTAATTTACTGATTATCAATTACATTTTTTTCTTATCATTTTCAATGTGATTATTTGTGTGCAGATAAATTCACTCAGGATGTCAAAGAAATTTTAATTAGCCACACAACCCGTTACCTGCCATATTTTGCCGTCAGTTTTGGACCAGACGTAGAGCGCGTTATTTTCGCCCTGCCCGAAACGGATGTCGGCTTTTTTGTTTTTAACCATATCTATGAAAGTCGATTTCTGATCGCCAAACTGCAGGTCAAATTCTTTGATCACCGATTGCTTACCCAGTTTCAGGTCGTTATAATCCACATAAAAAATGCGGCCCTTAACAATATCGCCAAAAATATATTTACCCTTTAGCATCGGGATATTGCCGGTATAAACGAAGCCGCCTGATATGGAATTGCCCTCGTCATGATCGTACTCGGCCACGGGGTAGGTATATTTCGGGTCATCATGCGCAGGCAGGTTGTAAATGCCGCTTTTTTTACTGCTAAACACCATCCTGAAAGTACCTTCGCGATTGGGCCAGCCATAGTCATGCCCCGGTTTCAGGATATTGATCTCTTCCTGGTTATTAAAGCCAATTTCTGTTACCAATATCTTACCATCGGGCGCCCAGCTTATGCGGTTGGGGTTGCGGAAACCACGGGCATATACCTCGCCCAGCGTGTTCGGGTCATCGTCATGCGCCCAGGTATTGGCTGATACAATACCATATTTACCATTCTTGCTATTGCGGCCCATTGGGTTTATCCGCAATACAGAAGCCCGGATCTGTGTCGGGTTATCGCATAATTGCGGAAATCTATATTCTGCCGAACCGCCATCGCCAATATCTATATATAATAAGCCATAATCGGCCGAGCCGCTTTTAGCTTGCGGATTAAAGATGATCTGCTGCATGCCATGCATTGTCGAAGGCATATTTACACGGAACAACTCGCGCGGTGTAGCCTCAAACACCGAAGCGGTGGGGTCCTTTACTTTCCATTCGGTCACTATCCATTGCAGGGCAACAGGTATCGAATCGGGATAGGCAAAATCAGCCGGAGCGGAATTTTTCTTTTCGGTATGAGTGGTGTAAAGCAGGCCATTCTTATAAAAATCAGGATGGAAAGCATAGCTGCCCCAACCTGACGCCAGGCCTGGCTCGCTGATAAAATTGGGTTTTTCTTTAGCCATGTCCATCACTACCGTGAACTGCTTATTTTTTATCTCGTACAATTTACCGCGAAGGTCGAGCATAAATAAACGATTGCCCTTAGGCCCCTTTAATACCAGCGTCTGGTTAATGCGTGTCAGTGGGTTTTTGGCAGATGTTGCCGGGGCGGTGGTAAACGCTGTCAGCTTTAAAGTCATGCCGGCTTTGGCAATCTTTTGGGGCTGTGGGTTGGTTATCTTTGGGCCCAGATCGCCCAGATCCTTTTCAATTTCTACCACTTTTTTGTGGGTATTAATAAAGGATAATATAGCATTCAAATCAGCTGCTTTTAATTCGGGGTGCGCAGGCATGGGCACCTTATTAAATTCGTTGAAACGGGTAACGGCACGTTTGTTGCCGCTTTTTACCAACTGCTGCGAGTTAACTATGAATTTGCTCAGGTAGCTATATGAAGCATCGGCAGTAACGCCACTCAGATCGGGCCCGATACCCCGTTGATGAAAATTGTGGCAATCAGAACAATTTTTCTGAAACAGCTCATCGCCTTTTTCAATAACTTGTTGACTGGCTGAATAGGTGGTTAAGTTTTTTTGCGCATAGACGTTACTGCTTGTCAGCAAGGCCATACCTGTGAGCGCATAGCCAAACATCGGCAGTAAAAAACTGCTTTTCTTATAGTTCATAAAGGTTGTAATAATTGGTGTTGATCTTAAACAAACTAAGATAGAGAACTATGCGCATTTTTTAACTTTGAGTATCAAATTAGATACAATAGTTAAATCAGACAGACAGGGAAGGTTGTTTATTTGATTATTTGCACATTTGATAAGCACCCATTGTAAACCAATCTCATGCGGCAATTTTATGAAGACCCCTGTTAGTTGTTACCGGTTTATTATATCTGTTTTTCTTGCTGCATTTTTATTATCTGCGGATGCTAAGGCTCAACAGGTAAAACCCGGTACTATAGACCGCAAAGCATTGGTTAGCCGCCACGATCTAATGATAAAGGGCACAAAAATGACCGGCCCTACACAGGTTGGTAATGGCAGTATTGCCTACAATTTCGATGTTACGGGCATGCAAACCTTTAGCGAGAAGTACCCTACACTATCGCACTGGGGATGGAACAGCGTAAAAACACCCGAAGGCTTTACGGCTACATCGTTTAAAAAGACCATGCTGGACACTCACGGCCGCATGGTACCTTATGACATGGCTGATGATAAGCAGCAAGCTATGGGACAATGGCTTGCAAGTAACCCGCACCGTTTTAATTTAGGCAGGATAGGCATGCAAATAAAAAAGGCGGATGGAATCATAGCGCAGGTAAAAGATTTTGAGAACGCAACGCAGCACTTAAACCTTTGGACCGGCATTGCCGAAAGTAAATTTACGATAGAGGGCGAGGAAGTAACGGTGACCACGGCCTGCTATGCTGATAAAGATATAGTAGGGTTTAAAATACAATCGAACCTGGTAAAACAGGGGCGGTTGAGTTTATTTATTGATTTCCCTTATGGCAACCTGAACAATTTCAGCAATGCGTCTGATTATAATAAACCGGCGGCACATCGCACAAAATTAACAAACACCGGCAAAAACAGCGTTTTGTTTAACAGGGCCTTAGACAGTATTTCTTACCAGGTGGCCTGCCAGTGGACCGGCAACAGCCTGGTTGAAAAACAAAAAGAACACCGCTATAGCATATCGCCGGACCATACCGGCGCTACGGTTGAATATGTGTTTGACTTTTCGCCAACGGTGATAAATTATGAGCTACCCTCTTTTGCACAAATAACAGCAAGCAGCGAGGCACATTGGCTAAAGTTTTGGAAAAGCGGCGGGGCTATAGATCTGTCGGCAAGTAAAGACACGCGCTGGTTCGAGCTGGAGCGGCGCATCGTGCTATCGCAGTATGATATGGCTATCAATGCATCAGGTAAGTATCCACCGCAGGAAACCGGGCTGGTTAGCAATAGCTGGTATGGCCGCGCCCATTATGAAATGTATTGGTGGCATGCCGCCCACTATGCCTTATGGAACCGGTGGCCCGAGCTGAATAACAGCCTGCATGTTTACAACGATAATTTAAAGTATGCCATGAAGCGGGCGCACCTGCAGGGATACCTGGGCGCGCGCTGGCCAAAATGCCCCAACCTTTTTAATG
>DATCXS010000374.1:0-2873 GCA_036565645.1 Mucilaginibacter sp. | reverse complement strand
ACCATAAAACCATTTTTAAGTAGCCTTATTGGTGTTGTGCTTCGTGTTTTTCTGGTGTTGAGCGTTATGCAGATCATGGGTATAAAAATGACATTGTTTGCAACGCTCATAGGTGGTTTAAGTGTGGCAGCAGGTTTAGCCTTAACCGGAAATTTGCAAAATTTTGCCAGTGGTATAGTGATATTATTGCTCAAACCTTTTGTTGTTGGCGAAAATATCAATACGCAGGGCCTGGAAGGTACCGTCACCGCTATTCAGATATTTTATACCATTGTTACTACATTTGATAACCGTACAGTTATTGTACCTAACAGCCAGCTTTCAAATCAGGTAATTATTAACACAAGTCGCCAGGGGAGCCGCAGATTAGATATTAACTATAAGCTCCCCAATAACGTCGATATCAAACAGGCTAAAGATATCATCGCTAAGACACTGGATAGTTCTGAAGAGTGCCTCACATCGCCCAAAAAACGTATTGGTGTAGGCGAGTTGCAACCTGATGGCTATTTGCTAAGTATAAGCGTATGGGTAAAAGCACATGGTTTTCAGGACACCAAATTGCTTGTTCAGGAAAGAGTTTTACAGGGTATCAAAGACGCAGGTATAAAAATACCGGGAATGTAAATAGGTGTGTTTTGCTAAACATCATCGCCAAAAAAGTAGCATTATCATTGTTGCAGCAAAAACACTTTTTTAATAGCCTCTAAATAGCCATAGCCATTTACATTATCGGGCTGCAGATAACTGGTTTCCGTCCACTCATTCCAGCTATTTATGGTGATGAGTGGTGCCTGTTTCGGATGTGCGTCGGCATAACCTTTAGCCATGCGCAGCGCCTTTTCAAAATTTTGCGGCGTGTTATTTCTCACCACAGCGCTTTTGCCTGTCCGCGGGCTATTATCCCAACCAATGCTGATGTGCGGGTAGTAGGGGATATCAAATTCTGTGTCAATTTTAGCCCACTCTTTTTTAACTGTTTCAAGGATGTTAAGATAATCATCATTAACATTTACAAAGTGTGCAAACTGGTAATGCGTTGCGCTGGTAAAGCCCAGTTGTTGCAGTATGGCATTTTTGGGTTTCTCACCTTTATCGGCATCAAAGCCGCTAAAGTTAAAATTGCTGCCCCACATTGTAAACTGCAGGTCAAGACCGGGGAACCCGGCCTTTTTGGTTTCGTTGCGGAACCACTTCAACGCAGCTATGGTTTGCGGTAAACCACCCAAACCATTAATTAAATTGGGCAGGTCATAGATCATAAATACCGGCTTGCCGTTGATCTTATAATACTGCGGCAGCTTAAAATATTTGTCAATATTACGCTTGCAGATTTTTTCAAACTCGTCGCGGTCAACCCTGCCGGTCCAGATCACATTGTCTTCATGATATTTATTTAAGCGGGTGTCCCAGGTGTTTACAACGTCATGATTGGCCCACATCAGGTAAAATTTCATTTTATTGCTGTTCCCGGCCTTCAGGAAACCATTATCCAAAGTAGTCTCCATAAACGGGCGACCGTCATACCAGTACCAATCAAAAATAAATACGTTTACTCCATGGCCGGTGGCCTGATTAATCTCCATTGACATTACAGCCGAATCGGCTTCATTGATGGTGCCCCATAAAGGTTTGCGGTTCCAGTAATGACCCGGATAGCGGTCCTGCATATTGGTAACCGTTTCCCATTCGCCAATGCCCGACGGCCAGAATGGGCGCAAACGCGGGTCATCGCTGGCATAGGCCGGGTATAAAAATGCCGCGACATCATAATGACGTTTATTGTTAGTTTTTTGTGCCGATGCTGGCTGGCAGAATAATACAACTATTACTAGAATCGAAAGAAAATTGGTCTTTTGCTTCATGGGGCAATATCAGGTAAGCGCATAAACCTGCTCTATACAGTTTGCAATTGGTTTAGACGACTGGCAACGGACGGTCGATCGTCCTGATAAAAGTACCTGATTAGAATTTAATAACTGTCCTGAACTGTCCTTATTTGCTAAAGTTCGACATACGTATAGGCGTATTTTGTATTTGCAACAGAACCATTAGTATATTCTAACGATTCGGCTGTGACATAGCCGTCTTCATCGTAAGCATAAGTTGTTGTTATATCGTTGTGGTCGTCCAGATCCTGATCTGCAAAAACGGTACTTACATAGCCTTTTGCATCAAAAGTATAAGTGTAAATAGTTGTCATTTTGCTTTGAGAGGTAGTAGTCACCGTACTGGCTATTAAGTTTGGTGACGGAGAGGAATAAATCCCTGGAGTTGTAAACCTTTTAGCCGGATTTTTTTTATCAGTATAAGTACTTACGGTAGTATAGCCACTATTCGACTCGCTTTTTATAGCGTTACCGTTAGCGTCATAGGTAGAGATATTTACTACGCCATTGTCAGAATGCGTCTCCTTAATTTTATCCCCTTCAAAAACATAATCTGTATTTATTTCTTTGTTCAGATCATTACCACCGTAGATCTTAACGTTTTGATGAACATTAGATTCATCATAGGATATTGTTGTCACGGTTCTCCAAACAACACCTTCCGAGGTTAGCGTCTGTTCTGTTCCTATTAAGCGGTTGGAACCGTCGTAAGAATAAGTTGTCGTTACAGGGCTTGTGCTGGTGTTTCTTTTTACGCTTGCCAGGCGTTTTTGTGAGTCGTAAGTGTAAGTGGTGATAAATGTTGCCCCCTGGAAGATCTGTATCGATTGTGAAAGATATTTTTTCTTCGGATTGGTTAAAGTCGGATCAGGAGTTTTAGTTTTCTTGCAGGAGTGGATGCAGATGGCAAATGCCAGCAAGGCCACAAAGGGTAAAGTTGATTTCATGGTTGAATGTTTTTTAAATAGGTAACGACAATTTAGT
>DATCXS010000334.1:0-5520 GCA_036565645.1 Mucilaginibacter sp. | reverse complement strand
TCATTTAACCGGATAGGTTATTTAAAATATTTGCGAAGCCTGCCAAAAGCATTAATTAAAGCTTTGGCCACGTCAGCTGATGATAAATACCGGCGGTTATTGTTTTTAACTACCGATCATCCGCTGGCTGATTATTTGTTTCTGCGGGGACTATTTGCACCATCAAAAATTGCTGCTCTATTAAATTGTGACGAAGCGCAGATCTACCAAATACTGTTTGAAGGCGACAGCCCGGTTACGTTTAGAGATTATACACCTGAAACTGCCTCATTGCTCGAAACCAACTTGTATATGCAGAACCAGTTGCTGCGCGATACCGATGTAATGAGTATGAGCCACGGGCTGGAAGTGCGTGTACCGTTTTTGGACGAAGATTTTCAAAAAACAATCAATAGTATATCGCCGCAAATAAGATTTATTAAAAAGCAACATAAAAAAATTTTAATTGATACCTTTAATGATATTTTGCCTGAAGCTGTGTGGGACAGGCCCAAAATGGGGTTTAGTTTTCCTTTGCAACAATGGATGAGCAATCATCCGGCTATTGCAGATCAAAGCTTTTATAAAAACAAAACAGCTAAAAGTGTTATCACCAACTTTAGAAATAACAAACTCCATTGGTCAAAAGCCTTTGCACTGTACCAGTTACAAAACCATGTCTAAAGGTATACTATTACTTACGTTACAAACTTTTAGTACTACAGGCGGCATTCAGAAAATGACGCGCACGCTTGCACACTCATTGCAAACACTAACAACGCTGCATAACCGCGACTTTAAACTATGGTCTTTATATGATAAGGATGAAGATTTGATGTCTCAGTACTTATCGTCAAAAAGCTTTAAGGGGTTTAATGCAAAACGCAACTCTTTTGTAGTCCAATCAACCAAAGTAGCCAAACTGGCTGATGTGATCATCATTAGCCATATCAATCTGGCAGTAATCGGCCTGCTGGCTAAAATCACTTATCCCAAGTGCGAGGTTTGGCTCATTGCTCATGGTATTGAGGTTTGGCGCCCCCTGTCATCTGCAAAAAAATTATTTTTGAAAAAATGTGACAAGATCATTTGCGTCAGCAGTTTTACACGCGGGGAAATAATAAAACGGCATAAAACAGATGCCAATAAATGCCTGATACTAAATAATGCTATCGACTCATTCATGACCCCTCCTGTCAGTTTTACCAAACCGAAGCACCTGCAAGAAAAATATCACCTTGCGGGGGACGATGTAGTGCTGTTTACGCTTACCAGGCTTGCTGCAACCGAGCAATATAAAGGCTATGAGCAAGTCATTAAAGTATTAAATAAGCTCCGGATCAATATCCCTAAAATAAAATATGTGTTATCGGGCCAGTACGATGACAGTGAAGAAGCGCGTATTAAACAATTAGTTAAACAGTATGACGTTGAGGATATCGTGATCCTGACCGGCTTTGTTGACGAAAAGGAACTGACCGATCATTTCTTGCTGGCCGATTTGTTTGTGTTACCAAGTAAAAAAGAAGGTTTCGGCATTGTTTTTATTGAAGCTATGGCTTGCGGCCTGCCGGTTATTTGCGGCAATGTTGACGGCAGTATGGATGCCATACGCAATGGCGAGTTAGGCACAGCTGTTAACCCCGACGACCCGGACGAATTACAAAGTGCTATTGAAGCTTATTTAAAAAAACCGCTGACAGTTAAGGACAGGCAACACTTACAACAGCTATGCCTGCAATATTTTAACCAGGACAATTAAACCAACAAGCTCCAACAAATATTAATGCATGAACCAGTCAGCTGACGAACAGTGGGATTTAGAGATTACTGCCGATAGTAAATTACTCAGCTTGAACCTGAAAGACGTTTGGCAATACCGCGACCTGTTGATACTCTTGGTGCGCCGCGACTTTGTGGCGTTTTACAAGCAGACTATATTAGGCCCTTTATGGTTTTTTATCCAGCCAATAATAACTACCATAACTTATACGCTTGTTTTCAGCAAACTGGCAGGCATACCTACTGATGACGTACCCGCCCCGCTATTTTATCTGGCCGGCATTACCCTATGGAACTATTTTGCCGACTGCCTGACTAAAACATCGACCGTTTTCAGAGACAATGCCGCCATATTTGGCAAGGTTTATTTCCCGCGGTTAATTATGCCTTTAAGTATTGTACTATCCAATCTGGTACGGTTTGCTGTGCAATTTATACTGTTTATTTTGGTATTAGTATATCTTGATATTAAGGGCCTTTCTATAACGCCTAATGCCACGTTGTTTCTATTCCCGATATTGATATTATTAATTGCTGCGCAGGGCCTGGGCCTGGGCATGATCATATCGGCAGTTACTACCAAATACCGCGATCTGGCCTTTGTAGTAAGTTTCGGGGTACCCCTGCTTATGTATGCCACGCCGGTAATCTATCCGCTTTCTGTAGCACTAACTAAGTATCCCAAATACGCAGGCATCATTAAATACAATCCGGTTACCGGCATTATAGAAACTTTCAGGTATGGTTTTTTAGGCAAGGGTACCTTTAGCTGGGAACTTTTAGGGTACAGCGCCGTTGTTACCGCAGTAATTTTTTTGCTGGGTACCATTATCTTTAACAAAGTCGAAAAAAACTTCATCGACACTGTATAAAGCGATTTGAAAATACTACAGATAAACGCTTCTTATAAACCGGCTTTTATTTATGGCGGGCCTACTATGTCGGTATCAAAGCTAAGCGAGGAACTGGCTAAAGCAGGGTGCACCGTAGATGTTTATACCACTACGGCTAACGGCGATGAGGAGCTTCCGGTTACGCCAAACGTTACCAGGTCTGTCGACGGAGTAGCAGTAACCTATTTTAAACGTATCACAAAAGATCATTCTCATTTGTCGCCTGCCTTGTTAAAAGCTTTGTGGCGAAATGCGGGGCAGTATGATCTGATCCATATCCATGCGTGGTGGAACCTGGTATCTGTGCTATCGGCATTGGTTGCCCGGCTAAAGAGCGTACCCGTTGTAGTGTCGCCACGGGGCACCCTGAGCAATTATTCGTTCGATTATAAGAATAGCCTGGTTAAAAAAGTGTTTTATAATTTATTGGGCAGGCCATTGCTGAACCGGTGCTTTATCCACGCTACCTCTGCTGCCGAGCGACAGTCGCTACAGCAAATTATTACGCCGCGACAGCTGTTTGACATTCCTAATTTTGTTAAGATAGCATCGTCAGTAAAAACAAAAACGGCTGATATTTCTATGCTCAAGCTACTTTTCCTTTCGCGCATTGATGAAAAGAAAGGACCGGATATTCTGCTACATGCCTTAGCCTTGTTAAAAGTGCCTTATCACCTAACTATAGCGGGCAATGGCGACGATAGCTATATCGGATTTTTAAAAAACATAGCCAATTATAACAACACCGCGCAACATGTAAGCTGGATCGGCTTTCAGCAGGATAACAAGTTTGAGGTATTAGCCGATCATGACCTGACGATATTGCCATCGCATAACGAAAACTTTGGCAATGTGGTTATTGAAAGTTTAAGCGCAGGCACACCGGTGCTGATTAGCGATGGCGTTGGCCTTGCAAACTATGTAACTAAAAATAATCTCGGGTGGGTTTGCCGGGCAAATCCGCAGTCGGTTGCCGATGCGATAAACGATATCGCCATCCATCAAAAAGAAAAGTTGCAACAAATTGGTGCTATTGCACCTGCCATTATCCATGCCGACTTTGATGACGACAAGTTGGTTGGGCGGTATATAGATATGTATCAACAGATCATAAAATCAAAGCAGCCTCAATAATCTGAAAGCTTTGCCTAAATTAGCCCGGCAAACGTAATAAACTCCTGTAATTTGAGCGCACCCTATTCATTTATAGTTTTAACTTATAATGAAGAACTTCATCTTCGACGCTTTTTCGAGTCGATAGCGGGACTGGAGGCGCCGGTCTTTATTGTCGATTCGGGAAGTACCGATGCCACCTTAAATATTGCTGAAGCGTTTGGCGCGCAGGTTTTATATCATGCGTTTGTTAACCACCCACAGCAGTGGGATTTTGCCTTAAAAAATTGCCCGGTACAAACGCCCTGGGTTATTGGCCTTGATGCCGACCAGGTGGTAACACCCGAACTAAAACAGCGCCTGCTTAATTTCAGGGACGAGGATTTTACCGGCATAAACGGCATTTACTTCAACCGTAAAAACTTTTTTAAGGGCAGATGGATTAGGTATGGGGGCTACTATCCCTTTTACATGCTAAAAATGTTCAGATATAGCATAGGCTACTCGGACACTACCGAAAAAATGGATCACCGCTTTGTGGTACCGGGCAAAACCGTGGTTTGGAAAGACGGACATCTTTTAGAGGGAAACCTGAAAGAAAACCAGATCAGTTTTTGGATAGATAAGCACAACCGCTACAGCGACCTGGTTGCGCAGCAGGAAGTAGAGTGCATGAGCTCGGCAGTGCAGCCGACAGAGCAGGCCTGTTTTTGGGGTTCGCCCAATCAACGCAAAGCCTGGTTTAAAAAAATCTGGTTCAAGCTGCCACGGTACGTTCGGCCAATGTTGTATTTCATGCAGCGAATGATATTTCAATTGGGAATATTAGACGGCCGCACAGGCATTATATTTCACTTTTTGCAGGGCTTTTGGTTCAGGCTGATTGTGGATATTAAGATAGACGAACTATTAAAGCAGCAAAAAAATGATGGCCAAAGCAAATAGCCCCTTGCGCTTCGCGGTTGTTTTTGTAGTCCTGTTTTTAGGGTTTTACTATTTCAATATTGCTTTTTTCGGCATTACCAGCCCAGGTAAATTTTACAGCCCGTTTTTAGCGGGGCACCTAAATTATATTAAGACCCTGCGCGATATTTTGCTTTGGTGCAGTGCAGCTATTTTAAAATGTTTCGGTTTTAATGTCATTACTAATGATTATAGTTTGCTTGTCGCCGGTCACGGTATGATAAGGCTGGTTTATTCCTGTCTGGGTTTGGGTGTGATGAGCTTTTTCGGCGCTTTTGTAATTGCTTATCCCAAACCGGTTAAGGCTAAACTGATTTTCTTACTGGTAGGTATTTTGGCTATCCAATTTTTAAATATCATAAGGTTTGTGCTGCTGGCACTGTTTTGGAACAAGCAAAACCAACAGATCATTGATCATCATACTATTTTTAATGCGCTGATATATGTACTTATAGGCATAAGCTTGTATTTTTGGGTAAAGGCCGAAATCGGCATAAAAACAAATCATGCTAAAAACTGACCTTAAAGCCTACAACAATCACCCCTATCGCCCCGGTGCCGGCATTATTAAGCGCCTGTTATGGCATTATGTAAACAGCTTTGTTTTTAAAACCAGCCTGTTCCCGGTTTATAGTATCAAGAACACCTTATTACGCTTGTTTGGTGCCAAATTAGGCAGCCAGGTAGAAATTAAACCTAACGTAAACATTAAATACCCCTGGTTACTCACTATAGGCGATGAAGTATGGATTGGTGAGGAAGTCTGGATAGATAACCTGGTGAGGGTAAC